>CAJCBY010000099.1 GCA_903960725.1 uncultured Cytophagaceae bacterium
CAGCCGCACGACCACCTAATGTCACACACATCTCATCCATTAATTGCTCTGTACGGTACAAAAACTGCTCTTTAGGCAAATACTGTGCATAACCTAAAGCAGCCACCCCACGAGGTACAATGGATACTTTAACTAAAGGATTTGCGTGTTCTAAGAACCAGCCCGCAATCGCATGTCCAGCTTCGTGGAACGCTACAATCTTTTTCTCCTCTGGAGAAATCAACTTATTTTTCTTTTCTAAACCACCTATCACGCGATCCATCGCCTCTTGGAAGTCATTCATATCCACTGCTGTCTTAGAACGACGTGCCGCAATTAAAGCAGCCTCATTACATACATTGGCAATCTCAGCTCCAGCAAAGCCAGGTGTCTGAGCTGCTAATTCCTTCGGGTCTGTATCTTCAGCTAATTTCAATGGCTTTAAGTGCACCTTGAAAATGGCCTCACGACCGATGATATCTGGTTTATCAATAGAGATCTGACGATCGAAACGACCAGGACGCAATAAGGCTGGATCTAATACATCTGGACGGTTCGTAGCCGCCATGATGATGATACCTGAGTCGGTTGCAAATCCATCCATCTCCACAAGAAGGGAGTTCAAGGTGTTTTCACGCTCATCGTTTCCACCTGGCATCGAACCTCTTCCACGAGAACGACCTACCGCATCAATCTCATCAATAAAGATGATACAAGGTGCTTTCTCTTTCGCTTGTTTGAACAAATCACGTACACGTGCTGCTCCTACACCTACGAACATTTCTACGAAATCAGAGCCAGATAAAGAGAAGAATGGAACTCCTGCTTCTCCTGCCACTGCTTTTGCTAGTAAAGTTTTACCCGTACCTGGAGGGCCTACTAATAGGGCACCTTTGGGAATTTTACCTCCTAAATCGGTGAACTTTTTAGGGAATTTTAAGAACTCCACGATTTCTTGAATCTCTTCTTTAGCTTCATCTAAACCAGCCACGTCATTAAACGTAATCTTAACTTTCGATTCCCCTTCAATTAATGTAGCACGTGATCGACCGATGTTGAAAATTTGACCACCGCCACCAGCGCCACCACCCATTCGGAAGAATAAGAAATAGAAGCTTAAACCCATTAAAATAAAGAATCCCCATGTACCTAACCAGTCCAAAGGACCAGTTCTCGTCTCTGGAGAAGCCATTATTTGCTCATTTCGAGGGAAATCTTTTTGTCGATCTTCTAAGAATCTTTCAAAACTTTCTTTTGAATTAATCTCAAATTCGAAGTGTGGAACTTGCGCAGTTGGAACTAATTTCTGCGTGGTATTCTTCTTGAAATACTTAGGAATAAAGGCTGGCTTTAAGCTCACCTCGACTATTTTATCATTGACAATTATAACCTTCTCTACCTCTTTTTGAATCAGCATAGACTCAAATTGCTTAATCGTGATAGGCTGCAATGTTGTTTCTTTAGAAAAGAAAAACATACTAACGACAGCGATCACTAAACCCACTACCATCCAACTTTGAAATCCTCCAGCTGGTTTTTTAGGCATTCTAGGTTGTAAGCCTGAGCGCTTAGCATTCTTAAAATTATTCCCTTGTTTGGCCATTATATAGTTTTATTGTTGGGCATTAAACACCGAGTGAGGTGCAAAGGTTCTAGAAATCTAAAATAAAATTAATCAGGGATAACGGTAAATTTAGCATCTCCCCACAACTCTTCTAACTTGAAAAAAGCGCGTTTATCTTTTAAAAAAACGTGCACAATGACATCATAATAATCCATCAAAATCCATTCTCTGTTCGCTTTTCCTTCCACTGCATGCACATGAATTTTTCCAGACTCCCAAACCTCTTTATCCACTGAATCAGCGATGGCATCAATTTGTGTATCTGAAGTACCCGAACAAATCACAAAAAAATCGGTAAAAGCATTATCTACTTTTCGTAAATCCAACACCGTAATTTCTTGTGCTTTTTTATCCTGCATGCCTTTTACCACCCAGCTAACCATTTCCTCTGACGCCTCGACTTGCTTAGCGGTTTTCTTAAGCGTTTTACTCATAAATGTTTTTTCAGTATTAATTTGTACAACAAGAAACCAATAACGAATAAAAATCTAAATTTGTTCTTGTAACCCTAAAATTACAAATAATAATTGAACAATTACCAAGCTCCCACCCGCTTCGTTGGCAAAAAAAGCAAATACCTGGACATTTGTCCGTCAACTAATTCTTTGGGGTTTCAGGAGGCCTTACATGATAATCTAGAGGAGGGATTTGCTTGGATAGCTGGACATCAAACGGACGGACGAGGCCAAAGAGGTAACACCTGGAGTACGGAACCAAATCAAAATCTTACGCTATCCTATTTATTGCGACCTCCGCATCATTTGCTTGATAAACAATTTTACTTGAGCAAAGCGATAGCAAACGGCATATTAGCTGGCCTAGAAGCCTGGTCTCGAGCCACACAAGGGGAAAACTTTAATTTTGAAATCAAATGGCCGAATGACATCTATTTAGATGGTGTTAAAATGGGGGGTATTTTGATCGAAAATAATATTCAAGCCGGTAAATGGAGCTTTTCAATTGTTGGAATTGGCCTTAATATCAATCAAATACAATTTGAAAATATTAGAGGTACATCACTCCGCTCCTATTTAGATTTACAAAAGGCTATTCCCCTCACGGAAATCTATCAGTACCTTTCAATGGGCATCGAAGAAGCCTATATTCAATTCACAAGCGAGGCATTCACTAAAATAGACGAAATCTACCACGAAAAATTACTCAGACGCGCACAATGGGCACTTTATGAATTTGGAGGTGAGAAATTTGAAGGGAAAATCATCGGGGTAAATGAACAGGGGTTATTAGAAATTGAAAAAGAATTCACGGTAGAATCCTATGATTTAAAGGAAATTAGTTTTATTTTTCCTATCTAATTTACCTCTAAACCTGTTTCATGATTACGCATTACCAAAGCAATTTGGACAACTTCCTACATTGGGCTAAGCATACTCCAAAAAACCTTTATTTAAGACAACCGATTGAAGATCGTTACCTTGACTATAGTTTCGAGAGATCGGCCTCTGAAGTAAAAAAAATAGCTCAATTCATACAGAATAATCTAAAAGACGGCCCCAGACATGTAGGGATCATGTCGAAAAATTCAGCTCATTGGATACTTTCCGACCTCGCTATTGCGGCAGCAGATGCCATATCGGTACCTTTTTATGCCACGTTAACGAAAGACCAGTTAAATCAAGTTTTAGTCCATTCTGATTGCCAACTATTAATCGTTGGAAAACTAGATCATTGGGATAAAATTAAAGACGGAATACCGGAGCATATACTTCAGATACACACGCCCGAAAGCTCTGAAAAGACAGGCTATCAATGGACTGAACTTCTTCAAAATACGACTGAAATCGAATCGACTCCTACCCCTAGTCCATCTGACATCTCGACTATCGTTTACACTTCAGGTACTACTGGAATGCCTAAAGGAGTGATGATTAATAATGGTGGAATTGAGGCAGGCATTAACATGGCAAGAAAAATCGCTTTGTTAGATACTCCAGGAACTCGTTTTATTTCCTATTTACCACTTTGCCATATTGCTGAGCGAAATTTTGTCGAATTTGCGGCCACTGCCGCTGGAGGAACCATTCATTTTGTCGAAAACCTAGACACTTTTTCACGTAATTTAGCTAGCGCGCGTCCTACTCATTTCCTAGCTGTTCCTCGTATTTGGGCCAAATTCCAAGAGGGTATTCTACTGAAAATAGGAGGGCAAAAGAAACTCGATTTACTATTGCGTATTCCTATACTCAATAAACTCATCCGAAAAAAGATACAAAAAGGTCTTGGGTTAGACCAAAACATATTAGCCGTAACAGGAGCTGCTCCCATCACACCGGAACTACTGACTTGGTTCCAAAAATTAGGCATCTTCATTCAAGAAGCCTATGGTATGACAGAAAATATGGGACTAAATACCCTCATGCCACGTGAAAAGATAAAATTGGGAACCGTTGGTAAAATTCATTTTGATTGTGAAACAAGGATAGATTCGGAAACACAAGAAATCCAAATGCGAGCACCTTACCTTTCCTCTGGTTATTACAAAGAGCCAAAATTAACTAAAGAGCTATTTACGAAAGATGGTTGGTTAAAAACAGGGGATCAAGGTCGCTTAGATGAGGAAAATTTCCTATCCATTGTAGGACGTGTCAAAGATAATTTCAAAACAGCCAAAGGACATTATGTGGCTCCAGCACCTATTGAAAATAAATTAAATACGCACGAATACATCGAACAGGTTTGCGTAGTAGGTGTCAATTTACCACAACCCATTGCTTTAGTTGTCTTAAGCGCCCACGCAAAATCGAAGGAGCCTTCAGAAATTAACCAGACGTTACTAGAGCTAAAACAAGACATCAATCCAATATTAAAAAATTATGAACATTTGAAAAAAATGATTGTAGTTAAAGAGGATTGGACAATTGAAAATGAGTGCTTGACTCCTACAATGAAGATTAAACGGCCATCTATTGAGAAAAAATACGAGGCAAACTTCGAAAGCTGGTATACCAGTGAGGAGACTATTATTTACGAAAAATCCCTCTAAATGCGTAAATTGCGAGGTGAATGTCCGTCGTCTAGTCTTGTTTCTTCTTCTCAGCTTTTTTTCTAAAGAAGCTGCTCAAGCGCAATATGTTATCATCGACAGTGTCATCTTTAAAGGTAACGAGAAAACCAAAGGCTCCATATTACGACGAGAATTAGATTTAAACTCAGGCGATACCGTTCAGGTAGCTGATTTAGATGCTAGATTAGAATTCAATAGACGGAAATTAACCAATACGAATTTATTCATTCTGGTAAACGGGGATTATACCCAAAATAAGCCAGAACACGTTGTCATTACGTATGAATTTTCGGAACAATGGTATTTGCTGGGCTACCCTATTTTTCAATTAGCTGACAGAAATCTAAATGAATGGTGGTCCAAGGGGCACTCCTTTGACAGAACAATTTACGGAGCCCACCTAATTCACAATAATTTTATGGGACGGAACGAAAAGCTCAGCTTTAAGGCAGAGACAGGGTTTAGTCAACGTGTCGAATTAGGGTATTCCAATCCCTATTTGGATCGCAAAAAAACAATTGGCCTAGGTCTTGCGCTTAGTTATTCAAACAGCACCAACATCATCTATAAAACTGATTTCGATAAGTTAAAAATTTTATCTGGCGACAAAATACTGCGAGAAAGATGGGCTTCAGCGCTTAGCTTGCGAAAAAGATTCAAATTCTATGATTTTCAATTTTTAGAATTCAGGTATTCGCACACCGTCATAACGGATACCGTTCTTAAATTAAATCCCAATTATTTTTATAAAGGTTTAAATGAGCAAAATTTCCTGCAATTAACCTATGCCTTTTCGTATGATTTTAGAGATAATGCGGCCTATCCTTTACGCGGAAAAAAGTTAGATTTTGGCTACAATTATTCCCAAATAATGGGGCAAAATGGAATGAATTTCTGGGATGTACGAGCAGCAGCGGCCGCTTTCCTAGATCTTAAATCAGGTTTCTTTTTCTCCACAGAGTGGAAAGCCAAATACACGCAAGCGAATAGAAGTATCCCATTTGCAAACTTGCAAGCTCTGGGTTATGGAGGGGACAATGTCAGAGGTTATGAGTTAAATGTAATTAATGGAACCCATTATTTGTTATCAAAAAATACATTCAAATTTCAGCTAATAAACAAAATAATCCCCCTTCGATTTATACCCTATAAGCAATTCAATAAAGTACCCATAGCCGTTTATCCAACCGTATTCTTTGATTTCGCGTATGTAAACCAGCCACAGCCAGAATTAACAAATAGTAGATTCTCAAATCGGTGGATTTATGGGACAGGTCTCGGTTTTGATTTTGTAACCTACTATAACTTTGTCCTTAAAATGGGAGTACCGGTAGCGAATGGAGGTAAATCAGGATTATTTGTCAGTATCGGACGGGAATTTTAAAAAAAAGCCGATCAAAGACCGGCTCATTTTAAAAATACCTAACCACTAATAATCTTATATATCGTGTTGGC
>CAJCBY010000100.1 GCA_903960725.1 uncultured Cytophagaceae bacterium
AGTATTCTGGAATTAAACGTGGCATTGGTCACATTGCAGCGACCTCCACCAGAGATTTTTACCTTACCTAAAAACTTGGACGTTTTTTCTAAGATCGTTACTTCGGCATCTGAATTGTGTTCTTTGGCAGAAATAGCAGCAAAAAAACCAGCGGCTCCACCACCTATGACGATTATTTTCATGGGATAAAATCTGCGCGCATGGGTGTAAATGAATCCACTAAAATACCTTCTTTTTTGAAATGGACTTTCACGATCATCAAGTCCTCCGTGTAGGCCATGATTTTTCGCTGGCAATAGTCATCTAAGATTTCCCATTCAAGGTCAGCGTCTGCGATCCAATCTGTTTTACTCATGTACAAAAATAAGACAATTTGCCGAATGCATAATTTTTTCTATTATTGTCAGAATATAAACCTCTTAATTATGAAAAACCTACTTTTTAAAACCTTCATATTCAGCTTTTTATGCATCGCATGTTTTCAAATTCAAGCACAAGGACCTAAGGTTCTAGTAGTCACTGCTCATCCAGATGATGAAACTGGATTCTCAGTTACAGTATTCAAAATCACCCATGAGTTAAAAGGAACAGTGGACATGGCGGTGATGACTGATGGGGGAGGAGGTTTTGCCGATTCACAATTAGGCGCCATGTATTATGGAATAAACTTAACCGATTCAGTAACCGCTAGAAACCACCTGCCTTTAATTCGCAAACAAGAGATTCTGGATGCAGCAAAGATTATGGGCATGCGAAATATCTATTTTATGGAACAGCCGGATGATTGGTATACGACGGATCCCACCCCTTATATTTCGGGTAAAAACTGGAATATTCCTTTCGTGGAAAGCCGAATGGATAATTTGCTAAAAGATCAGGGATATGATTTTGTCATCACGATGCTGCCACATGCTGGTCAACATGGTCACCATAAGACGGCGGTAATGATGGGATTAAGAGCAGTCCAGCGATTTAAAGGGGCTAAGAAACCGATTATTATTGCTGGAAGTCCAATGACCCTAAATTCGAAACCTATTGACTTTACCGAGTTAGCCGGTTTTCCCATTACAAAATTGAAAGCAGGGGCACCTACGTTTTCTTTGAACCGCGCCTTTCGATTTAAGGAGAATGATAAATTGAGTTATAAAATTGTTGCGGACTGGGTTATTTCAGCCTATAAATCACAAGGGGCGATTCAGGAGAATGCGATTCATAAAACGGATTTAGAAACCTATCGCTACTTTGATATCAATGATGCAGCGGGTATTGGGCAGGTAGAAAAGCTGTTTCGAGATTTAGCCAAATCTGGATTTGCCGCACCCTAAAAATAAGCGCTATCAAAAAAGCCGGGTCATTAAAACCCGGCTTTTTGCATTAATCTGCTAACGTCTGGTAGACCATTTGCCGTAAACTGTTATGATAGTCCCAAGTGAAATTGCTTTCTTGTGTCATAAATAGGGCAATGAGTTTTTCTTTCGGATCGATAAAGAAGTGGGTATTATTCGCTCCTCCCCAATAAAACAAGCCTTTAGAAGCTGGAGTTTTGGTCGCAGGACCGTCGGTTACTACGGCAAAACCTAGTCCCCATTCAATGCCTGGTGTAGGGAATAAGTCCCCAGTGTGATTTGAGGTCATTAATTCCACCGTCTTGCGGCTTAAGTATTGCTTCCCTTTGTAGGTTCCGCCGGCTAGCATCATTTGGCAAAATGTGGCATAATCTGCCGCCGTCGAGAACAAGCCATTCACGCCACTCCAAACAGTCACGTTTTCAAAAGGTGGCTGATTCGCAGCAACCGAAATGGTGCCATTTTTCCCTTTCGTATGCAAGGCTACAATTTTAGCTTGTTCCTCTTTAGGCACGTTGTATCCCGTATGTTTCATCTCCAATGGTTCAAATAAGCGTGACTTCAAAAAGTCATTCACATTCATTCCTGAGAACTTTTCGATTAATACGCAAAGTACATCTGGGCCCGCGCTATAGTTCCAGGCGGTTCCAGGTTGCGCTAGTAGTGGGAACTTAGTGATGTTAGAAACGCGCTCCTGAATCGTCTTGATACCCGGTTTGAAATAGCCATTTCTGAATCTAATTTGAACGGGGTTTTGATCTAAACCGTGCGTTAATCCTCCGCTATGACTTAATAATTGCGTAATCGTCATTTCCGACTTCAGTGAATCTGTAGGGGCATCCGGGCCATCGTTGATGCTGCGGATGACACGTAGGTTTTTAAACTCAGGTAAGTATTTAGAAACAGGATCACTTAACTTAAAATACCCTTCCTCATACAACATCATGAAAGCGGTCGAAATAATGGGCTTTGTCATGGACTGAATGTAGAACAAATCGTCTGTTTTCATGGGCGTCTTAGTGGAGACGTTTTTGTATCCCAAAGCTCCCTGATGAACCACCTGCCCATTGTGAATAATCATTGTCACGGCCCCAGGAATATTCCCTTTATCCATTTCCGTTTGGACAAATTTTTCTAATCGTTTAACACGATCGACATTGATGCCCGCAACGATTTTGGGTGCTTGTGCACTGATTTCGCCTATGAATACGAGGCTGAAGAGTAATAGAAGATGTTTTGTGAATTTCATGGGTTAAATTTTATTTTCCTTTTTTCTGCGCGGCTAACCATTCCATAATAGTGACTGGCTTGCCATTTACACGTACTGCTGATCCATCTAAGTCCGTTCTAGGTAGGTTTTCATGTAAGTAAACCCAAGACCAGTGGCCGTTGTATTCGAATCCTTTACCTCC
>CAJCBY010000101.1 GCA_903960725.1 uncultured Cytophagaceae bacterium
CAAAGCTGCATATTGATCACCCGAATCGTGTCCTTGTCTTTGACAATATCCGTTAACAGGTATCCGTTCGCGGAATTTTCGAATTGCTCGCCTTCCTCATGAATGATGGGGTATTTTGAAAATACCACTAATCCCATTTTCTCGTGTGTGTCAAAAAGCTGTTTTTTCAGCGGAATAAAGGCGTAATGTGGGTATTTTTCCTTCAAGAAAGAGACCGTGTGAAATGCTTTTCGATCAGAATGGGAATAGAATTCTTGGAAGCATTTGATGTCTGCGTCGTAATCGCGGAGGAATTTTTTCAGGTCCTCTAATTGCTCTTTTTTGGCCTCGTACTCATTTGAATACATACCAAAAACGTTGTAGCTTAACACCGTCAGCGGTTTCTCTAAGGTCGCCACAGGCTGATTAAAACTAATGTGTCTCCCGATAAATCCATAGCCCAGCGCTAGCACAATCAAGGGCAAAAGCGCTCGCTTCGCTCGCTGAAAAACCCAATAAATCAGAGAAATAAGGCACAACAACTGCGCATAGGGCATGGTCATCATGATAAACCCGGCTAACCAATGCTCCACGATCAGGGAGTAACTCAAAAGATAGGTTAGCAGCGTGTACAAGCACAATGGCAGTGTTCCTAACCAGATCAGGGAAGAGATGATTTTTTTCTTGAGAGGTTCCTTCGTATTACCTTTTGCCATACCCAAAGATACACATTGAAATGCATTTTATAAATTTTCGAATGAGGTTTGGGTTATTTCAAAATATTTTCTAATTTTGCAATCCCTTTAGGAAAGAACAATATTAAATAAAAGATACTATGGCAAAGGTTTGTCAAATTACAGGACGCAAAACTCAAGTAGGAAACAACGTTTCTCACGCTAATAACAAGACTAAGCGTAAGTTCTACCCGAACTTACAGACTAAGAAATTTTTCTTAGAGTCAGAAGGTGTTTGGGTTCGTATGAAGGTTTCAGCGAAAGCAATTCGCACGATCAACAAAAACGGATTTGAAAAAACTTTAATCGCTGCAGCTCGTAAGGGTACGTTAAGCGTTTAGTTTTCAAAATATTTATCGAAATTAGCCTTCTTGATTTTTCAAGAGGGCTTTTTTTATTTCTAGCATCCTATGTTAAGCGATTTAGAATTCGAACGTTACCGCAAACAGCTGAATCTGCCGGAATGGCGGAAGGCGCAACAGCTGCGTTTGAAGGAGGCGTCCGTTTTAGTAGTGGGTGCTGGCGGCCTGGGCTGTGGCGCCTTGCCTTTTCTAGCGGCGGCCGGTGTAGGATCCATCACGATTCTCGATGCGGATGTGATTGAATTATCGAACCTAGCGCGCCAAGTGCTCTACAAAACATCGGATGTGGGAGCGTCAAAGGCTCTGAGAGCAGCTGAGGCATTGCAGGCCTTGAATCCAACCATCGCCATCCAGGGAATCGCCGAGAATTTAACAGCAGAAAACGCGCGCGCGAACATTGCACAACACAATCTAGTTATTGATTGCACGGATAATTTCAGCACCCGCTATTTGATTAACGATACCTGCGTCGATTTGCAAAAGCCATTCATTTATGGGGCAATACATGCCTGGGAAGGCCAATTTGCGGTGTTTCATCCATCGGGCCCATCCTATAGAACGTTGTTTCCGGTCGAACCAAGCCCACAAGAAATACCGTCCTGCGATGAGGTAGGGGTGTTAGGCGTATTGCCAGGAATCATTGGATTGTTTCAGGCCAAAGAAGCCATCTTCTACCTCGCTGGCTTCGAATCGCCTGCTCAGCACGGACTACTGACTTTTGATCTGCGCGAAATGCGTCTCAGCTCGTTTAGGCTATAATATCGCCGTACAAGTCGAATTCTTCGGCTTTATTAATCTTCACCGTTACAAAATCACCCAAACGAGCGTATTGTTCCGCGGGAATCAAGACTTCATTATCTACTTCTGGAGAATCGAATTCTGTACGTCCTACGAAATAGCCGCTCTCTTTGCGGTCGACCATCACTTTCAGGGTTTGGCCTACTTTAGCTTGATTTAATTCTTCTGAAATCCCTTGCTGTACGGCCATAATCTCGTCTGAACGGAATTGCTTCACCTCTTCCGGCACATCATCATTGACTAAGTAAGCATGGGTATTTTCTTCATGGCTATAATTAAAGATACCTAAACGGTCGAAGCGCATACGCTCCACGAATGAATAAGTCTCCTCGAAATCCTCTTCCGTTTCGCCCGGATAACCTGAAATCAAAGTCGTGCGTAAGGCGATTCCTGGTACTTTCTCGCGTATGGTATGGATTAATTCCTCCGTTTTCGCCCGCGTAATTCCACGGCGCATGTGCTTTAACATGGCGTCTGAACCACTTTGGAGTGGCATGTCGAGGTATTTACAGATATTGTTGCGTTCCGCCATCGTGTCTAGAATTTCCAAAGGGAAACCAGCGGGGTAGGCGTATTGTAAACGGATCCATTCGATGCCGTTGACATCGGATAAACGCTCTAAAAGTTCTTTTAACTGGCGGCCAGATTTGCCTTCGCCTTTCAGGTCTAAACCGTAGAAAGTGAGGTCCTGAGCGATTAATATCAATTCTTTCGTGCCTTTCTTCGCAAGCGATGACGCTTCCTTCACTAATTCCTCCATCGGAGTGGAAACGTGTTTTCCACGCATTAATGGAATCGCGCAGAACGAGCAAGGACGATCACAGCCTTCTGCAATCTTTAAATACGCATAGTGCGCCGGGGTCGTCAAAAGACGCTCACCCACTAATTCATGCTTATAATCCGCCTTCAGTGCTTTTAATAGACGAGGTAATTCATTCGTCCCAAAGAAAGAATCCACCATCGGAATCTCTCTTTCTAAATCATCCTTATAACGATGCGATAGGCAGCCGGTTACGTATAACTTATCGATTTTACCTGCCTCTTTTGCATCCGCGTAGCGCAAAATGGTATCGATTGATTCTTGTTTGGCATTATCAATGAACCCACAGGTATTGATCACGACGATGTTCGCCTTGTCCTTTTTCGCCTCATGTGTCACCTCTAATCCATTCCCTTTTAGTTGGGTGTAGAGCACTTCAGAATCGACAAGATTCTTCGAACAACCGAGGGTAATGATGTTGATGGAGGGCTTTGGGGCTACTTTGGTCTTCATGGATTTTTATATCAGCGCGCAATTTACAAAGATTTGACGCTAAAATTGCCCAAGGCTGATACAATTGTTGCAGACTTTTAGTAGTATTGTAAAAATCATAAACCTAATAAACATGAACAAAATCGTTTTAACCTGCGCGGCAGTCTGCTTCGCATTTGTGTCTTTTGGTCAAGGAATAAATGAGTTGACAAGAGCAGAAAAGAAAAATGGAACCCAATTATTATTTGATGGAAAAACCTTTACTGGCTGGCATTGCTACGGAAAAGGAGATAAAGTAGGCGCTTCTTGGACGATCGAAAATGGTGAAATTGGATTTGATGCGGCTAAAAAAGACGGTGGGGATTTAGTCACGAATGAGGCTTTTGACAACTATGACTTTTCAGTGGATTGGAAAATTTCTAAAAATGGTAATTCAGGTATCATCTTCAATGTAACCGAGGACGCTAAAAAATACTACGCGACTTACGTGACGGGCCCTGAAATGCAGGTGCTTGATAACGAAGGACACGCGGATGGCAAGATCATAAAACACCGTTCTGGTGATTTATATGATTTAATTAAGTCTACTCAAGAGACCGTTAAGCCGGTAGGCGAGTGGAATACCGCTCGAATTGTAAACAACAAAGGCTTATTGCAATTGTATTTGAATGGAACGAAAGTGGTAGAGACACGCACGGATGATCAAAACTGGAAAGACATGATTGCCGGTTCTAAATTTAAAAGCATGCCGGATTTTGGTAAACTAATGCAAGGTAAAATTGCGTTACAAGATCACGGGAATCCCGTTTGGTTTAGAAATATTAAAATCAGAAAATTGTAAAATAAAAAAGGCCTCGATCGCAAGTTCGAGGCCTTTTTTATGTTGTCTTCACGCCCTGCGCGCGCATTTATTTCAATCCTTTCGTTAGGGTCTTCACGCGCAATAGGTTCATCTTAGAGGTGATAAACAAGGTCGATCCATCTTCGCCAAAATTCACATTCGAGTTCGGGTTCCCCGTTTCAATTCGACCTAGTAATTTTCCAGCGGGGCTAATGATCAAAATTCCACCCGGACCTGTCGTCCAGATATTACCTTTTGAATCTAGCTTCATTCCATCGTAACCACCCCGAATTCCTTGTTTGGCTAATTCCGCTGCATCGAAGAAAACGCTAGGCTCCCCTAAATTTCCTTTTTTATCTAC
>CAJCBY010000102.1 GCA_903960725.1 uncultured Cytophagaceae bacterium
ACTCGATGGCCACGAATCTGCGATTTTTTGTCTGAAATCTGGTGCGTATTGAATGTTAAATTCTGGGTAGTGAGAACGAATACTTTCCGCTATTTCTTTAGGCGAAAAACTCATTCCAGCTAGATTATAGCTAGTTCTGATGTGGATGTCAGCTGCAGGAGCAGCCATTAATTGTAAGGTGGCTTGCACAGCATCTTCCATGTACATCATGGGAAGGGCTGTGTCCTCTTGTAGGAAGCAGGTAAATGGCTCCTTCTTTACGGCTTTGTAATAAATGTCAACAGCATAATCGGTAGTGCCTCCACCGGGTAATGATTTATAGCCAATTAGTCCGGGGAAACGCAGACTTCGCACGTCTACACCGTAGGTATTGAAATAATATTCACACCAATGTTCGCCGGCTAGTTTGGAGATACCATACACCGTAGTGGGATTTTTGAAGGCGTCTTGGGGGGTGTTTGTTTTAGGGGAATTTGGACCAAAAACCGCAATAGAACTAGGCCAAAACACTTTATCTAGCTTAAATTCTTTCGCTAATTCTAATACATTTAACAAACCTCGCATATTAATATCCCAGGCTTGAACGGGATTTTTCTCCCCATTAGCGGAAAGAATCGCAGCTAAATGATAGACCTGCGTAATTTTTTCTTCTTGTATCAAATTCGCAATAGCGTCTTTGTCTAATACATCAAGGGTTTGAAAGCGGCAATAGGCAAATTTAGATTTTACACTTTCCTGAAAATCTGTTGCAATGACCGCATCGCTACCGTGTGTATTGACTAAGGCTTTGGTGAGCTCAGATCCTAGTTGACCGCCCGCACCAATCACCAATAGTTTATTCATTTATAGTTTGTTTGTTGATAAGTGTATAAAATTACCAATGTTGAGCGATTAATTAACAAATCTTCAACTCCTTATTTGCTTTTCATGGTGTTTCACATGATAAATGGTAAAATAAAGCATTTCCCGTAAGGTGAGTTTTCCTAATAATGGATGCGGTAAAACATAGTAATCGAGGTCCTCTTCTGAAATTTTTTCAATGGACAAACACAATTTTACTAATTCGTTTTTTAGGTTTTCTTTTAATTTTTGGCCTTGATTTTGGTCAACCTTTTTGGGCACAAATGGCCCCGCAGCTTTACCTCCGTTTTCTAATCTAGCATGATATCGTTCTATTAACGCATCATAGCTTCTCCCTTCTCTGTTTGATTTCCCCCAAATAAGCTTTAATAAGAACTTAGGCAAACTGAATCCCAAACCAACCGGTTTGACAGAAAGAAAAATGTGTTCTAGCTGTTGGCCTGCCGTCCACTTATCGTTTTTACTGGCACTAAATTCTTCCGGTGAAAGTTGATCTACGCAGGCTATAAATTCCTGGTGATTTTCAGTCAGCTTTTTAATAAGTGTATGTTTATCCATGCTATTATTTTATAAATTAGGGCTGCGCTAAAAACGCTTTCGAATAGTTAATTTTCAGCGCATCCATCGCCGGTAAATGTCCCGTCAAGCGCTTTTTAAAATCTGCATAATTTTTAGATTCTTTGGCCGACCACGCTATTTCGGAAAGCGCTAATGCACGGGGATAGGTCATATACTCTGCATAAGAAATGTTGTTAATGTATTCTGTCCAAACATTAGCTTGAATGCCTACCACATGCTTGGCTTCTTCCGCCGTTAATTCAGGAAGATTTGGTTCAAACGAATAACTCTTACTCAAAGGTAACAAGCCACCTATCGCGATAGGCTCCGTTTTAGGATCTGCTTGATAATAATCTAAATAGAAATACGAATTAGGCGACATCACCACATCGTGATTTTGTTTGGCTGCTTCAACACCTCCCGCCGTTCCACGCCAGGACATCACCATGGCGTTAGGCGAAAGACCACCTTCTAGGATTTCGTCCCAGCCTAATAGTTTCTTGCCTTTTGAGGTGACGAATTTATCGATGCGACGGATGAAATAACTCTGCAATTCATGCTCGTCTTTTAAGCCTAATTTCTTGATTAAATCTTGGCAGAACCGGCTTTCTTTCCATTGGGTTTTTGGACATTCATCTCCACCGATGTGTATGTATTGGCCTGGGAAAAGGGCCATCACCTCGGTTAATACATCTTCCAAAAAGGTGAAGGTTTCCTCCCGCGGAAACAATACATCTTCCGAAACGCCCCACTTCGTTTTTACTTGGTAAAGCTTATCGGCGTTAGCCCCGAATTGCGGATAAGCAGCCAAAACAGCCTGCGAATGACCCGGCATTTCAATCTCAGGAATCACCTCGATGTATTTTTTCGTTGCATAGGCAACGATGTCTTTTACCTCTTCTTGAGTGTAAAATCCACCATGCGGTTTGCCGTCATATTTTTGGTCCCTATAATGGCCTAACATACTTTCTTTACGAACAGAAGAAATCGAGGTCAATAGCGGATACTTTTTGATTTCAATGCGCCAGCCTTGATCTTCTGTTAAATGCCAATGAAAAGTATTCATTTTGTACACCGCCATTAGATCGATGAAGCGCTTAACCGATGCCACCGGAAAGTAATAACGGCCCACATCTAACATCAACCCACGGTATGAAAACCGAGGCTCATCTTTAATCTGTACGTTTGGAATCGAAATATTTCCCGCCATAGGCGACCCAGCATACACTTGTGCCGGCATTAATTGCAACAAGGTTTGCAAAGCATAAAAAGCGCCCTTCCCTGTTTTTGCCTGAATAGCAATTTTAGTTGAACTAATCTGAAGCGTATAAGCTTCTTCGCCTAAGCTGTTATTCTGAGAAAATTGAATCACTGCCGATTTCGTCGCCTTCGCGCTGATGGGGAAAGAACTTGCCCCTTGAAGATACTCTTGCAGTAAATTCGCCACGGGAGCAAAGTCGGCATGTGTATAACCAATCGTTGTAGACTTTTTTACCACAAATTGACCCGTTTTGGGGACGACTTCTTTGGGTAAAGGAATGAGGTTGTAGTTGTTTTGTGCGAATCCTGCGAACGAGAAAAAAACGAGTAGTGCGAAAATTTTCATATGAGATTGAATAGGTTTTGTTGCATCAAATTAACCAAAAATAGTTTACTAATTGAAATTACCTTCCCAGATTAATAGCTCATTTGCAATGTTGATAGAATCCAATTAATATTGAATTTCAATTCAATTTCAATGGAACAACAAATTTTTAGAGATCTCCTCGAGCAAAATAAACTAAGCTGCAGTTTTGCTTTCAACGAAGTGAATCAGGTAAATGCAGCGCTAAAGCTTAATGCAAATACATCCTCTGTCGGGTTTATGTACCGACATATTGCTGAGACCATGCTGATGTTTGGGTATTTTTTCGGAATGCCGAGTGATGTGGCGAACACGACGATGGGCCAACCAGATACAGGCCAAG
>CAJCBY010000103.1 GCA_903960725.1 uncultured Cytophagaceae bacterium
AAAATCAAGGTTCAAGTTCAAGAGTCCGTCGAATTCGCAGAAACATCTCCTTTCCCAGATAAATCAGAGGCTTACAAAGATGTATATGTCGAAGATAATTATCCTTTTATAGAGGAATAGTGACTTAGTCGCCTGCGGCTTAGTCACGACTTTGTCGTTTAGTCGCTGCTTCGCAGCTTAGTCAAAAGTCGCTGCTGCGCAGCTTAGTCGACTTCGTCTTAGTCATTGCTTCGCGATTTAGTCAAAAAGTCAAAAGCTCATTCGCATCGCCGGGTGAGCTTTTTTGTTGTTTATCAGTTAGTTGATAAAGTGAAAGTGGGGAATTGAATGAAGGTAAAATTGGAATACCTTTGAAAAAATAACCACTATGAATTTTATCTTAAGTATCGCAGCAGGACTCCTATCGTCCTACTTATTTTTAGTCTTCTTTCTGCTCAATAAGAAACCTAAAATTCTCATTTCAAACCAAATCAGTCGAATTCGATTTAATGGAGAGCAAAACTATCTTTTCAAATTTGTGAATCTAACAAATTCAGAAATATTCGATGTGCACATTGAACTCACCTTCTATAAACCAGTAGGAACATTTAATGGCAGTAATTTACAAGGTCGAGATATCAAACTAAAAGATAATTTCATTGCCTATGTCCCTCGGGAAAAAAATACAGACCAATTTTCCTTGCATGCGGTCCGTATTCGCACTATTGAACCTTTAGAAGATACTTGGCTTGATGAATCATCATTTATCCGATTAACCATCATTGCAAAACATGCCTTATCAGGCTTCAACAAGGTTTTCGTGCAGGATTACCCCAGCAAAGATCGAATTAGTTCAGGCAAATTTTTGTCTGGAAATAGTGTGGAATTAAAAGTTTAATAGAACAGATTAAATGAAAAATTATTGAGTACCTTTAACGAAGGTTTAACAGTATTAAAAAAACCAACCCATGAATAAAGACATTATCTTAGGCTAGGCCTACCGGAATTTTAAATAAACGAGCTTGTGGAAACACAGGCTTTTTTTAGATACCTCTCTATGCAAATCAACTGCGACCTTGGCGAAGGCATAGGAAATGATGCCGCTCTCATGCCTTACATTGATGAGGCAAATATAGCCTGCGGATTCCATTCCGGCGACGCATTTACCATGCGTGAAACGGTGGCTTTGTGTATACGCCACAGTGTAAAAATAGGAGCACATCCGTCCTATTTAGATCGAGAGAATTTTGGAAGAAAAGAGATTGAACTAAGTCCGGAGGAAATCTATTTGCTAGTCAGGAAACAAGTCGAAACACTAAAAAAAATAACAGAACAGGCTGGAGCAAAATTACACCACGTAAAGCCTCACGGAGCCCTCTACAATACCTCCGCAAAAAACGAAGCAGTAGCAAAAGCCATCGCGAAAGCGGTGAAGGATGTGGATGCGGGATTAGTTCTTTTTGGCCTTAAAAATAGTTTTTCTATTGCCGCAGGAAAAGAAATAGGCTTAAAAACAGCAGAAGAGGCTTTCGCGGATCGTCGCTATGAAAGCGATGGATCCTTAACTCCGCGAAGTCAGCCAGGTGCTTGCTTTACTTCCGTGAAAGAAGTAATAGATCAGGTGAAAAAAATAAAGGCCGACACCTGGTGTATCCATGGTGACGGCCCTCATGCTCTAGAGTTCGCGAAAGCGCTGAAAGCGAAAGTGCTGAAAGCAAAAGCACTGAAAGCAAAGCACTAAATACCTTTAAAACTCCACAATAAATCCAATCGTAGGTGTTACTTGTGCTCGATCATTTAAGAATTGGGTAGGTATCGCGTTACTTCCATCTTTGGCAATAGGTAGGCCATTCGTCGTCGCAAAGGCTGAATTATCTTCTAAACGTTTAAAAGTGTAGGTAGGAACCCCCAGATTTAACGCACTGTACCAATTAGTTACATCGAGGAATAAGTCGATGGTCGTTTTCTTTAAATTGTATTTCTTGTCAATACGCACGTCGCTTGAATGGAAATTAGGTAATCGTTGTGTATTCAAACGAGAAAAGTCGAAGGTACCTTGACCTAAAGTCAGGTAGTTTGCTCTAGACAATGTCTCATCATAAGGCGAGTAGGGAGAGCCGCCTTGGTAACGGAAACGTAGGCCTAGCTCCCAGTTGCGCGGGAATTTATAGCCCCAAGTTACACTCAATAAATGACGATTATCCCAACTAGAGGCAATCAAATTTCCATCAAAGCCACTATACAAACTGCGGTAGAAGGTGTAGGATACAATGCCAAAGAACTTGTCGGTTAGTTTCTTTTGAGCGAATAGTTCAAAACCATAGGCACGACCCTTACCGGTGGTCGTTACGTCTTCATTGCCCAGAATATTGAAATCGCCTCCTAAGTTTGCTAGAGACACTCCTGTACGATTTGATATAGGCACATTAGCATAATTTTTCACAAAGGCTTCTGCAGTGAATCGCAAGGATTCATCGTGCAAGTATTCGAGTCCCGTCACGAAGTGATCACTTTGTTGGTATTTCGCATCTTGGTTGACTAGCATGGGCGCGTAATCAGGAGCGGCAAAGCTAGAGTACGAAGGATAATTCATTGGGGTAGTAGCATACCCTAAAATCGTATACGGTGCTAATTTGAAGTAACGACCGACAGAGGCATTTGCTGTCCATTTATCAGACAAAACGTAGCTAGCGGAAATGCGAGGAGAAAGTGTTTCAAAAGGATCCAAGCCTGTGGTGGTGAAACTATTCATGTCGGTGCGAAGGCCGGCGCTTAGACCTAATTTGGCATCCAAAAAGGTCTTCGAAACTTGTGCGAATGCCCCGTATTTAAAAAGTGAATTCAAAGGGCTAAAGTAAGATATAGCAGTAATCGGGCTCGATAGGCGAATGGCAGGGTTAGGGGAGGTATTATTCAACACCTGGTAGGTACTATTCGAATACTCCACGAATTGCGCCGAAAGTCCGTAATTAATCTTCCAGCCATTCGT
>CAJCBY010000104.1 GCA_903960725.1 uncultured Cytophagaceae bacterium
ACAGCTAAAAAAAACCTTTGGATTTAGTCAATTTCGGGGGGAGCAAGAAGCCATCATTCTGAATACCATCCAAGGCAAAAACAGCTTTGTGTTAATGCCTACCGGCGCTGGCAAGTCGCTTTGCTATCAATTGCCTGCGATCGTGATGGAAGGAACGGCGATCGTCATCTCGCCTTTGATAGCATTGATGAAGAATCAAGTGGATCAAATGGTGGCTTTTGGTATTAATGCCCAATTCTTAAATTCCTCTTTAACGCGTGCTGAAATCAATCGCGTAAAAGCCGAAGTGATCTCAGGAGCTGTGAAATTATTATACATCGCCCCAGAATCGCTGAATAAACAAGAGAACCTAAACTTCTTAAAACAGGCTAAAATCTCCTTCGTCGCAATTGACGAAGCACACTGTATCTCGGAATGGGGACACGATTTTAGGCCTGAATACCGTAAGATCCGCACCATCATCGAGAGTATTGATGAGAAGATGCCCATCATCGCTTTAACGGCGACGGCTACTCCTAAGGTGCAAATCGACATCCAAAAGACTCTAAATCTGGAAGATGCGACCGTTTTTAAATCGTCATTCAACCGCAAGAACCTCTATTATGAGATTCGGTCGAAGAAGGATATCGACAAGCAATTAATCCGTTTTATTAAATCGCACAACGGCAAGGCAGGTATTATTTATTGCCTTTCAAGAAAGCGGGTGGAGGAAATTGCGGAATTATTGCACGTGAATAGCGTAAAGGCGCTTCCTTACCATGCTGGTTTAGAACCCCAGGTGAGAATGGCGAACCAGGAAGCATTCTTGAATGAGGAAGTGGATGTGATGGTGGCGACCATCGCTTTCGGGATGGGAATCGATAAGCCGGATGTGCGTTTTGTGATTCACTACGACGCCCCTAAGTCATTAGAAGGTTACTATCAGGAAACGGGTCGTGCGGGTCGCGATGGCTTAGATGGAACGTGTATTTTGTTCTACACCTACGATGATATCCTGAAATTAGATAAGTTCAATAAAGATAAAGCCGTTACGGAGAAGGAGAATGCCAAAATTCTCTTGTCCGAAATGGTCTACTATACAAATTTAGGTGTTTGCCGTCGCAAGCAATTACTCCACTATTTCGGGGAGCATATGGCCGAAAACTGCGGTTTTTGCGATAATTGTATGCACCCTACGCCTACATTTAAGGCAGAAGACGAGGTAAGCCTTGTGTTAAAAGCGGTGCAGCAAACTGGCGAGCAATTCGATGCGGAACACATCGCTGACTTCTTGGAAGGCAAATCAAATTCCTTTATTCAAAGCCACGAGCAGGAGAAGTTATCCTTGTTCGGTACAGGTAAAGTGGTTTCATGGATCACGCCGGAGGTCGACGAAGAAGATGAGGATGACGAGGATGAAGACGGGGACGAGGACGTTCCTAAGAAGCCGAAAATGCGCAAAACAGCATCGAAACCGGTGCCTATCGAAGATGAAAAATCGGCTTGGATTTCGTTCATTAAGCAAATGGCCATTTTCGGGCTATTAGATAAAGACATTGAAAACTACGGTGTTCTTCGTTTAAGTGATGCTGGTAAGGCTTTCTTGAAAGAGTCATTCCCGGTCACTTTTTACAAAGACCATGATTATGAAAAAGAGGCAGAGCCTAGTGAAAATGATGATGAAGGTGCAGCATTGGGTGCGAAAGCCTATGATGATGCCCTCTTTGATATTCTTAAAACCCTCCGCAAGAAGATCGCGAAGGAGAAAAACTTGCCTCCGTATGTAATTTTCCAAGATCCGTCTTTGGAAGAAATGGCTACCACTTATCCGACTACACAGGACGAAATGGCCCAAATCAATGGGGTCGGAATGGGTAAAGTCGTGAAATTTGGCAAGCCTTTTCTAGAGGTAATTAATCGTTATGTAGAAGAAAACGAAATCGAGACCGCAAAAGAAGTGGTAGTTAAATCGACGGTGAATAAGTCCAAAATCAAGATTTATATCATACAGCAAGTCGATCGCAAAATCGATTTAGACCTGATCGCCGAACAAAAAGAGGTGAGTATGTCGGAATTAATTGAAGAAATTGAGACTATCTGCTTCTCGGGAACGAAATTAAACCTCGATTACTACATTAATCAAGTCATAGAGCTTGATAAACAAGAAGAAATCTACGAATACTTCATGTCGGCAGATACAGATAATATTGCAGAGGCATTAGAAAATTGTGATATAGAAGACGTGACCGAAGAAGAACTTCGTTTAATGCGCATTAAATTTTTAAGTGAATTAGCCAATTAATAAATAGATGAACGTTTTAATTTTAGGTGCTGGAGGCCGTGAACACGCATTTTCTTGGAAGATAAGCCAAAGCCCTATCCTAGGTAATTTATACATTGCTCCGGGTAATCCGGGAACTGCTCAGTGCGGCACTAATTTAGCGATTGGTGTGACCGATTTCGAAGGAATTGCTTCAGCAATCCGTACACATGATATCGGCTTAGTGGTGGTGGGCCCAGAAGAGCCTTTGGTGAAAGGCATTCGTGATTTCATCGAATCTCAAGCAGATTTGAAACACGTAGGAATCGTAGGCCCTGGGGCTGAAGGTGCCCAAATCGAAGGAAGCAAAGACTTCTCTAAAAACTTCATGCACAAATACGGCATTCCGACTGCCGCATCGCAAACTTTCACAAAGGACACAATCGCGGACGGCTTAGCTTATTTGCAGACGCAATCCTTACCAATTGTGTTGAAAGCAGACGGCTTGGCGGCTGGAAAAGGGGTAATTATCGCGTTGACCTTAGCTGAGGCTGAAACGGCCTTAAACGAGATGTTGCTAGACGCGAAGTTTGGTGATGCGAGTTCTAAAGTGGTGATCGAGCAATTCCTACGCGGTATCGAATTATCCGTTTTTGTTCTTACGGATGGAGAAAACTACGTAGTCTTGCCGGAAGCAAAAGACTACAAACGCATTGGAGAAAACGATGAAGGTCTGAATACCGGTGGTATGGGTGCTGTCTCTCCTGTTCCTTTTGCGAACGAGAAATTCATGGAATTAGTGAAGCAAAAGGTGATTGAACCAACAGTGAAAGGTTTGAAAGCAGAAAATATTGACTACAAAGGTTTCATCTTTATTGGTTTAATGAACCACGAAGGCGAGCCCTACGTCATCGAATACAACGCAAGAATGGGGGATCCGGAAACGGAGGTCGTTTTACCTAGAATCGAATCAGATTTCCTATCTTTGTTAATTGCAGCCTCTAATGGCACGCTAAGCGAACAAAAGATTTCTATTTTGGATCAATATGCCGTGACTACGATGTTAGTCGCTGGTGGTTATCCAGAGGAATACCGCAAAGGCGATGTATTAACAGGGGTTGAAAAAGTGGAAGACGCAATCGTTTTCCACGCAGGAACGACGTCAAAAGACGGCGAAATTATCACCAGTGGTGGCCGAGTTATGGCTTTAACTGGGACTTCGAATACCTTGGAGAGAGCCATCCAGAAATCACAACGGGCCGCTCAAACCATTCAATTCGAAGGCAAAAACTTTAGACGAGACATCGGATTAGATGTATTAAGATATGGCATGTAAATCGTGTTCCAGTGGGTCATGTGGCTCTACCAGCGCAAGCGGAGAGGTAAAAGGCTGTCAAAGCAATGGCGGTTGTGGCTCAGGTGGTTGCAATAAAATGAACGTTTTTGACTGGTTATCAGACTTAGACGTTCCTTCTTTTCAGCGCTTTCACATCGTGGAGGTGAAGTTCAAAGGAGGCAGAAAAGAATACTTCCGCAATGCAGATCAACTAGAACTCCACACTGGGGACTCGGTAATGGTCGATTCCAGCAGCGGAACTCAACTAGGCGTCGTTTCTCTTCAGGGAGAACTTGTTCGACTTCAATTGTTAAAGAAGAACATTAAAGACGACGATAAGGTCAAAAACATCTTCCGCTTAGCGACAGAGAAAGACATAGAGAAACACGAGCAAGCAATG
>CAJCBY010000105.1 GCA_903960725.1 uncultured Cytophagaceae bacterium
CGAAAGGAAGCACCGTGTGGGATAAAAATGGGCAGGAATACCTGGATTTATATGGAGGTCACGCGGTGATATCCATTGGGCATTCGCATCCGACCTATGTGAAGCGCATGACGGAGCAGCTGAACAATATCGGCTTTTACTCGAATTCGATCATTATTTCAGGTCAACAGGAACTTGCGGAAAAGCTGGGTCGTGTGTCGGGGTATGAGGATTATACCTTGTTTTTGACGAATTCGGGGGCAGAGTCGAATGAGAATGCGTTGAAATTAGCGTCGTTTCATACGGGTCGTAAAAAGGTGGTGGCGTTTTCGAAGGCTTTCCACGGGAGAACGGCTGGGGCGGTGGCGGTGACGGATAATCCGAGCATTGTGGCGCCTATTAATGATACGTCGCATGTGAGTTTCTTGCCGTTTAATGAGATAGAGGGATTGGAAGCGGGGATTACGGAGGAGACGGCGGCGGTGATTGTGGAAGGTATTCAGGGTGTGGGAGGTATTCAGGTGGCGAGTGATGCGTTCTTGCAGGCGTTGAGAAAGCGGTGTGATGAGACAGGGGCGCAGTTGATTTTGGATTCCGTGCAGTGTGGCTATGGCCGTTCTGGACAGTTTTTTTCGCACCAGTATGCGGGAATTCATCCGGATATGATGACGACAGCGAAAGGGATGGGGAATGGTTTTCCGGTGGGTGGAGTGCTGATTGCGCCACATATACAGGCGAGTTATGGGTTGCTGGGGACGACTTTTGGGGGGAATCATTTAGCGTGTACGGCTGCGAATGTAGTCTTAGATATTATTCAAGAGGAGAAATTGATAGAGAATGCGTCGAAGCTGGGGGATTATATTCAACAGGAGCTGAAAGGGATGAAGGGTATTGCGGAGGTGAGAGGTCGTGGTTTGATGATTGGGATTGAGGTGGAGCAGCCGGTGGGCGTGGTGAGAGATGCTTTATTATTTAAAGAACATATCTTCTGCGGTTATTCTGGGAAGCATACGTTGCGACTTTTGCCGAGCTTAGCGATCGATCAGAAAATAGCGGATCAATTTTTACAGAGTTTAAAAACAGTTTTAGCAAATTAACCCTTGCTTTTGAACTAGAAATGTGATTATTTTGCGTTTCTTTTGTTCAAAATACAAGAGAAGAATTACAGTAAAAAAACAATTATTTATTCTATAATGGCATTAATTACAAAAATTAGAGAGAAATCAGGAATAGCGGCAGCGGCAATTGCTATCAGTTTAGTGTTGTTTCTAGTAGGAAGCGATATTTTCCAAGGCAATTCTTCCCTATTCGGATCCAGCTCACAAGAAGTGGGTGAGATTGCGGGAGAGAGCATCATGATTCAAGATTTCCAAAAGAAAGTAGAAGAAGCTACCCAAAATTATACGGCTCAAACGGGCAAAGGTCCATCAGAACAAGAGGCGAGCATGATTCGTGACCAAGTTTGGAACCAATTAATCCTAGACATCGCGTACAAGAAAGAATTCGATGCGTTAGGAATCAAGGTTTCAGATGAAGAATTAATCGATATGGTGCAGGGGAATAACATCCACCCATCTGTTCGTCAGCAATTCACGAATCCGCAAACAGGTCAATTTGACAAGATGTTCGTGGTTCAATTCTTGAAGAACTTAAAGACGTTGCCAGTGGAGCAACAACAAGCGTGGGATCGTTTTGAGAAGTCAATCGCTCAGGATCGTATCCGTGCTAAGTATGAAGGCTTACTTCGTATGTCTAATTATGTAACTCAAGCAGATGCTGCGAAGGAATACCAATCGCAAACGGCTAAGTTCAATTCGAAATTCTTATTTGTTCCGTTCTTCTCTTTACCAGATTCAAGCATTAAGGTGCAAGATTCTCAATTAGAGGACTATTTAGCGAAGCACAAGGATGAGTTCAAAGGAACTAACACACGTTCTATCCAATATGTAACGTTCCCAGTTATTCCGACAAAACAAGATACAGTAGAGTTCTACAACTCGATTAAGAAGTTAGCGAAGGATTTAGCGGTAGCGCAAAACGACTCTGCTTTTGCGATGTTAAATTCAGATGTACGTACTCCGTACTTAGTTTCTTATTCAGAAATTCCAGAGGGTGTTAAGACGCAATTAGCGTCCTTCCAACCGGGTGGTATCTACGGTCCATTCAAGAATGGTTTAACGTATTCGATCTACAAATTCGGTGGTGTGGTAAAAGACACTTTATTCACGATGCGTGCTAGCCACATCTTAATCGCACCAGCGAACAAATCGGATTCAGCGAAGGCGCAAGCGAGAACACGTGCAGAAGGAATTTTGACACAAATTAAGGGAGGCGCGAGCTTTGAGACTTTGGCCCAAATGAATGGAATGGACGGCACTGCACAACAGGGTGGTGACTTAGGTTATTTCAAAAACAACGGTGGAATGGCGAAGTCATTCGAGAAAGCGTTGTTCGGTTTCAATGGCGCTGGTTTAATGCCAGGTGTGGTAGAAACGGAATTTGGCTTCCACGTAGTGAAGGTAACGGATGCAAAAACGAATACAAGCTTTAAGTTAGCTGCGATCAATAAGACGATTGCTCCATCTCAAGCGACAATGGACAAAGTGTTCACGACGGCTGATGCGTTTGCTAATTCAAACGGCAACTTAGCGTCATTCGAGGTGGCTTTGAAAAAAGACAAAAACTTGATCATGATGCGTGCTGAGCGTTTAACAGAAAATGCGTCAGCAGTAAATAACTTATCGAACGCACGTGAAATCGTACGTTGGGCATTTGATGACAATACAGCGGTAGGCGATGGTTCTAAGCGCGTATTCGAGCAAGATTCTCAATACATCGTGGCGTACGTAACAGACAAGTCAGACAAGGACAATGTGAAAGTGAGTGATTTCCGTCAGGAGTTAACTGCTTTAGTGCGTAACCAATTGAAAGGCGAAATGATCGCTAAGAAATTAGAAAATAAGAAGGGTTCATTAGAGCAAATCGCACAGGCTTATGGCGCGGGTGCTTTAGTTGAAACGGTTCAAGATATCACGTTAGCTACGGGAATGTTAAATACAGCGGGTCCTGATGCGATTGCGTTAGGTCGTATCGCTGGTTTGAAAAACGGTAAGCGTTCGAAAGTATTCGTAGGAGATAATGGTGTGTTTATCGCTGAGAAATTAGGTGGTACACCAGCACCGGCTTTAGCGGATTACTCTCCGTTTAAGAACCAAATCCAACTGATGAACACACAACGTTCTTCATTCTACATCAACGAAGCGATTAAAGAAAATGCGAACATTGTAGACAAGCGTTACAAGTTCTACTAGGATTTAGTCGACACCTATTGAAAAGCATTCTGCAAAGGATGCTTTTCTTGTTTAAACGAATATGGCCAAACATTGGAAACGGTTTAGCGCTTATTACCTGATCGGAATCGGTATTCTACTGATTGCGGTGAGCCCTTATGTGCGAGGACGGTTTGACCTAAGCGAGGATAGTAAATACACGCTAAGCGAATCCAGCGAGATCGTTCTAAACAGCATCGACTCCCCTATTCTCGTACAGGTTTATTTAGGCGGGGATGATTTACCGGCCGGCTTTAAGCGCCTGAAAAAAGAAACGCTAGATCTACTCGCGGATATCAAATCAGTGAGCTCAGCGAACATAGACGTGCAACTCATCGATGTGTATGATGAGTATCCTACAGAAGAGGCACGCGCGGCCTTAACGCGGCAGCTGGATTCACTAGGCATTCCTCCCACGAATTTAGTGCACAAGGAAAACGGCAAGCAGGTACAGCAACTTGTGTTCCCTGGACTAGTTATCTCGAAAGGCGCTTTAAAAACCGGGGTTCTTTTGCTAAAAGGAAACAAATTAGCGAGTCCAGATCAGATCATTAACCAGTCCATCGAAGGCTTAGAATATGAGATTGTTCAGGGGATTCAAACCTTGTTACCTCAGGAGCGCAAGAAGATCGGTTTCTTCGTCGAATATTCGTCTACCTCGGCCATCGCTCAGATCGATCTGATCAACGCCTTAAAACGCAAATATGACCTGTTTCCGGTGGACTTAGCGGCCTCCCCTACGCTAGACGGCTTAGATGCCATCTGCGTGTTGAACCCCACCCGCGAATTCAGTGAATCGGATGCCTATAAAATGGACCAGTTTATTGTCAAAGGCGGTAAGGCCCTGTTCCTAGTGGACGGCGTAAAAATCGATACGCTAGAGAACCAAGGTTTAGCGATTAGACCGCGCAAAACGGGATTAGAAAATATCCTCTTCCATTATGGTCTGCGCATTAATGCGAACCTAGTGAAAGACGCGCAGCTTTCTGGGATGATTCCATTAAAGGTAGGCAATATGGGCAATAAGCCGAATATCCAGTTGATGCCTTGGCCCGCTTTCCCGTTATTGAATGGCAATCCGACTAACTTGATTACGAAAAATTTAGATGCGGTCTATGGTCGATTCGTTTCGACAATCGATACGATTTCAGGGGTATCGCTCCGTAAAACGGCTTTATTGCGCACTAGTCAATACACCCAGGTGGCGAAAGCCCCTTCGCTGTTATCGTTTAGTACTGCGGGCAAGGATTTTGACCCAGCAGCTTACAATGCCGGCGTTCAAACCACGGGGTATGTAGTGGAGGGGAAATTCGAATCCGCTTATAAAAACCTAACGCAAGACACCAGTTTTGTGGCTTCCAGCGGCAAAGAATCTGCGATTATCGTGGTGGGCGATGGAGATGTGGCGATAAACGGAATAGATTATCAATCGCAGCAGGCGCTTCCGTTGGGTTTTGACCCATTTATGAAGACCACCTTTGCGAACAAGGATTTTCTATTGAACGCCTTCACGTATTTAATCGAGGAGAATTCTCCCCTGTTAGCGCGGTCTAAATCGATACAGCTTCGTCCTTTAGATAAGGCCAAAATCCAAGCAGACGGCACCTTCTACCAAGTCATCAACATTGCGGTGCCGCTTCTTTTTGCGACGCTTTTGTCTTTAGCCGTGGTCTTTTACAGAAAGCGTAAATACAATCGCTAAATACATATGCCAAAAGCTTTGGTAGAAAGCCTAAATTATTTTAACTTCAAGGTTTGAACGACAGCCTGTCGAAAACCCTTTTACACGTATCTTAAAGCTAAATTATAATGAAGTTTCTTGTAGCCTCTAATGTCTTATTAAAGCAATTATCAGCCATCAATGGCGTCGTTGCTAGCAACCCGATCATTCCTATCTTAGAGAACATCTTAGTGGAATTAGAGGGTAATACCTTGATCTTAACGGCATCAGACTTACAAACGGTGATGACGACGCGTTTAGAAGTGGAAGGATTCGAAAA
>CAJCBY010000106.1 GCA_903960725.1 uncultured Cytophagaceae bacterium
ATTTCCTTGCCATCCTCCCTAGATCTGCTTATCCAAAGACCTTGGAGTCTGATCACTTATTTCTTCTTGCACATTGAGGTATTTCACCTGGTGTTTAATATGCTATTCTTGTATTGGTTTGGCATCATTATCCAGGATTTCATTGGTAATAAACGCCTCGTTCAGCTCTTTTTTTATGGTGGATTAGCGGGTGCGGCGGCATTCCTTTTAGCCATGAATACGGTCAGTTTTTTTATTGCCAAAGGACCTAATTTCCTCAATGGTGCTTCTGCTGGGGTATTTGCAGTCGTGGTCGCAGCTGCCACCATTCGACCAAACTACCAAGTTCACATGCTCTTATTAGGCGAAGTTCGTATTAAATACATCTCCGCCTTTTATATCCTGTGGTCTTTCATTGAAACGACTGGAGCAAACGCTGGCGGAAACATTGCCCATTTAGGTGGAGCCATTTTAGGTTTCATTTTTGCCAAAAACTTTTTAGCCGCGTCCCGTCCCCAAGCTATTTTTGAAATAAAAATAAAAGAATTTGCCTCGGTTGTTAATCAAAAAATGCAGCCTCGAAAAGAACTTGAAACCGTACCGGAGGAAGAACTAAATGCCATTTTGGATAAAATATCACAGTCCGGTTACGACAGTTTGACGGACTACGAGCAAAAAAGATTATTCAAAGCAAGTCAAAAAAAGGACTAAGGCTTAAAAACATTTTTACCTTTGTAAAGTTAATCTTTCACTATCATCACACGAGTCTATGCAATTTGAAGCCGGTCCTTTACTTAGCCAAATCACCACTCCGGAGGATTTGCGCAAGTTACCGAAATCAGACTTACCCCAAGTCTGCGCTGAATTGCGACAATTTATCATTGATAATGTTTCGGTGAATGGAGGCCATTTTGGGGCTTCATTAGGAGTAACCGAGTTAACCGTTGCCTTACACTATGTGTTCAATACCCCAGACGATCAATTAGTTTGGGATGTAGGACACCAGGCTTATGGTCACAAAATTTTAACCGGTCGCCGCGAAATTTTTCATACCAATCGTTTAATCGGAGGTATTTCAGGTTTCCCGAAGCGCTCAGAAAGTAATTTCGATACGTTTGGCGTGGGACACTCCTCTACTTCTATCTCCGCTGCGCTGGGAATGGCAGTAGGTTCACGCTACAAAAAGGAAACACACAGACAACATATCGCTGTAATTGGGGATGGATCTATGACAGCGGGGATGGCATTCGAAGCCATGAACCATGCTGGCGATATCCCGAACAACATGTTGATTATTTTGAACGATAATTGCATGGCGATTGACCCGAATGTGGGCGCTTTGAAAGAATACCTAACGGATATCACCACCTCACACACCTACAACAAGGTAAAGGATGATGTATGGAATTTATTAGGTAAGATGTCTACGTTCGGAAAGACAGCGCAAGAAATTGTGTCGAAGATCGAAAATGGGCTAAAAGCCACTTTATTAAACCAAAGCAACCTGTTTGAATCCTTGAATTTACGGTATTTTGGTCCTATCGACGGACACGATATCGATAATTTAACGACGGTTTTAAACGATTTAAAAGATATTCCAGGCCCTAAAATCTTGCATTGCATTACGACTAAAGGGAAAGGTTATTCGCTGGCTGAAAAGGACCAAACTTTATGGCATGCTCCAGGTAAGTTCGATAAACTTACAGGGGAAATTCACAAAAAGACCTACGACGATCCACAGCCACCGAAATACCAGGAGGTTTTTGGCCATACCCTATTAGAATTAGCCGAGAAGAATCCGAAAATCATGGGTATCACACCCGCGATGCCGTCAGGGTCTTCGATGAATATTATGATGCGAGCGATGCCTGATCGCGCTTTTGACGTAGGAATCGCAGAACAACATGCGGTGACTTTCTCCGCTGGATTAGCGACACAAGGCTTAACCGTTTTCTGCAATATCTACAGTTCTTTCATGCAGCGTGGGTATGATCAAGTAGTTCACGATGTCTGTTTACAAAAATTACCCGTAATCTTCTGTCTAGATCGTGCTGGTCTAGCTGGAGCTGATGGTCCTACGCACCACGGATTATTGGATTTAGCGTTCATGCGTTGTGTGCCTAACATGATTGTGGCGGCACCACGTAACGAACAGGAGCTCCGCAATCTCATGTATACCGCGTC
>CAJCBY010000107.1 GCA_903960725.1 uncultured Cytophagaceae bacterium
CTTTGTCGAATGACGATCCCCATGCGTTATTTAGAATGTAATTTACAAAAATACGATTTTGCGGGGCATTCTTTATACGAGTAGGCCTTTGATTTTCGCCGAGAGCTTTACCACGTCATAGTGTTCCTCCATGTGTTTGCGTGCGGCTTCGCCCATGGCACGCGTCACCGAGGAATCAGATGCTAACTTTTTCAGTGCAGACGCCATTCCCTCCACATCATGCTCGTCCACCAAAAGTCCCGTTTTGCCTTCGATGACCGCATCAGGAATACCTGCGTGTCTCGTAGAACAAATGGCTAATCCGCAAGCGGAGGCCTCTAAAATTGCCACTGGAGTTCCCTCAGAATCCCCGCTCGGGGTTAAAACTGAATGTTGAATGAAGACATTAGATTCCTGCAATAAGGGTAAGTAGTCAGACTGTCCCATGGCTCCTAAGAAATGGATATTTTCTGAAAGGCCATGCGTGGAAACATACTCTTTCGCCTCGTCCCACAAAGGTCCATCGCCCACCATGCGTAATTGTGCATCGGGAAAAGCTCGCAATAAAATTTCAAAGGCTTGGATGCTTTTCAGTGATCCTTTTTTCTCTGCAAAGCGTGCCACCGAAATGACGTTGAATCCCTCTTTTGCTGCACCAGGTGTAAATCTCGATGTATCGACTCCACAGGGAATAACATGCAAATTAGGCAAAGGACCAGCAATTTCTTCTAGGTTTTCCCGCATGGATTCCGCCACACAGATGATAGCTTTCGCGCGTGGTAAACTGAGGGCATAACGCGCGCCATAAGTCGCCAGTGTCTTCTTCTCTGCCGCATCGAAGCCTAAAAAGACGACAGAATAAGGTATACCTTCAGCAAGACATGCCTCGTAAATATTGGTACCCAATGGACCATAATTGGCTAAGAATGCATCCACTTGATGGGCGCGTAAAAAGCGCCGAAGGTAATGGGTATAAATCTTTTGATAGAGGGCGGGCACTACGCGCCGTAAAACACCTCTAACCGCAAGTATCGAAAAAGGTAATGGATAAATAGATCCGCCGGCCTTTAATCGGCTCGGTTGCCAGCCCTCGTACAAGACATGAATGGGTTCTAATTGATTGATTTGCTCTTCGATGAAGGTCTCGGAGTAAGAAAAGAAATTAGAACGGGCAATGATTAAACGCATTCAGGGCTGATTTTTAATGCAAAACCGAAATTAGCTAAATTTTTCGGCTATTTTTACAGCAAATACGCGTCATGGAGAAAAATTTAGTCGTAGGGGGAAGTGGTTTTTTGGGCTTGAATTGGCTGGCTTATTTACAGCAACACGGTGCAAATAACGAGGTTGTTGTTTTTGCTCACGAGAAACCGGAGGGCGTTACTTTTCCGTCATTCGTGACTTTTGTGGTGGGCGATTATGCGGATGCCCAGGCTTTGGACAACTTATTTACCTCCCATCGTTTCGACCGAGTGTTTCATTTTGCCTCTTCCATTATTCCCGCGATTTCTTCTGAGAACATTCGCCAAGACATCGAGTCTAATCTGTTGCCTACTATCGGTTTGATGGAGATGATGAAGAAACACCAGGTCTCGAAATTACTTTATTTATCCACAGGCGGGGCGGTATACGGGAATGTGAACCAGGAAAAAGTGCCCGAAGATTATCCATGCAAGCCGATTTCATCTTATGGAATTATCAAGTTGGCCGTGGAGCATTACATTGAGTTGTATGCGAAATTATACCAGATTGATTATTTGATTTTACGCTTGTCGAATCCTTTCGGCGAATTCCATCGTTCCCCTAAACAGGGCGTGATTAATATTGCGGTTCGCAAAGCGTTGAAAGGCGAAGTGATGACGGTGTGGGGAGATGGGTCGCAGGCCAAAGATTATATTTACGCTGCCGATATAGGTCAAGCTATCGATGGCTTAATCAAATCGGGGGCAAAAAATGAAACGATTAATGTAGGATCAGGCGAGTCGCTAACCTTGAACGAGATTATTAAGCGTATTCAAGCGAAACTGCCAGCATTCCAAGTCGAATACAAAGACGCGAAGCTGACAGATGTTCAGCAGATCTGTTTAGATACGACGAAATTAGAGGGGAAAATTAACTGGGAAATCACCTCTTTTGACAAAGCCCTCGACGCCACCATTACTTACGAAAAGGCTAGACTTTCTTAGCCACGAGTACGAAAGTACAGGCGTCTTCGTTGCGGGACTTAGCCGTGATGATCTTATCGAAAAAGATAATTAAAGGCTGCAGTATTAAGGACAATAAGAAGCGCAATGGCTTGGGTAATTTGAACAGCAAGCCATCCTGGAATAATTGCAAACCCATCGCAGAGCGCCCTAGAATTCCCTCAAAATAGACAACCTCAAATCCCGCTTCGCGCACAATTTTCTGAAGACCCGTCGAAGTCCAGCGCCAAAAATCCGTTGGATCCGGGTGGAACATCCAATACCCGTGCGTGGATAAAATCAATTTACCTTCTTTTTCTAAGATGCGATGGGCCTCTTTTAAATAGGCTTTCGGGTCTTCCACGTGCTCTAATACCTGGGTAGATAAGACGAAGCCTACGCTTTCCTCCGGCATATCGATGATTCCGGCGGGGTCTACGACCACATCGGCTTTAGTATTATACGCTAAATCTAAACCGATGTATTGCTCCACGAAAGGGGAGAAAAGGGGTTCGTAGGGTTTGTTGCCACAGCCATAATCCGCTAGTAATTGATGCGGAGAATTGCGCACATACAAGGCAATGACGCGTTCTAATTGCTTGCGCAACTGGATTAGGTAGTAGTAACGAGCAGACATACGGCCCGTAATTTTAGGGTATAAGCGTTCAATTCCGGCCTCTCTACTTTCCATGTGATAGTCGTTTATATTCGATAAGGGAATTTTTGTATTCAATGAAATTGGCTGATTCTCGTAGGTATTTTCTAAATAAATACAATTTCCGCTGACGTTGCGCAATGCGCGCTAGACCTAAATAGGCGAGTCCGCGAATGTCTTTGGTTAGTCTTTCTTCGAAGGGCAAAGCAATGGATTTTGTATACCAAAACTCGGCTTTTTTCAGGTCTTTCCGCTCTACTTCCTCCCGCATGCCGCGCAAAGTGTAGGCAGCACCCGTATAATACGCTGATTTCAATGCTTCCATTTTTTCAATAAATGGCTCAGCCTCTTCAAATTTCCCGGTTAAAGTAAGTAATTCGGCTCTTTGCAGTAGATACCAGTGATTGTTAGGGTAATTCTCACTTAAAACTTGGTTATAGGCCAAAGCCTTCAAGGGGTTCCCTTCGTATTTATTCTGCACATAACCCATGTAAAAAATACATTCGTTTTTGACAAAGGTCGTCCGTTTTGTCCCAGCTTCTAATTGAATTAAACCGAGGCGCTTATTTCCTTCTTGAAAAAGAAACATGACGGGTTTTAACACAGTGTGTAATTCCGGGTAGGCCACGCTGTAGTAATTATACATTCCGGTTGAAAACAGGAATTCGGGTTGTTTTTCAGTGCTTTTCAGACCAATTTTTAGAAAGCTATACGCCTGTTTTGCATAAGAAACGACTTTCATATAATTGTGTTCATCCGCTTCATAGGCGGCTAGAAATCCGAGTGAAGCCGTGCAAAAAAAAGAGGCCTCTAAGTCATTTTCATTTTTGGTGTATAGGTTTTGGGCTAATTCGAAGGCTTTTTCTAAATGTGCTAAGTAATTTTTGCCTTGCGCAGGATGATCTTTCAAGGGGAAATATTGCTGCTCCCATTGCATCGCTAACAATAAATAAGGAGCAGGATGTTGCGGGTATTTTGCCTTTAAAGCGTTAAATACTGCGGAGGACTCTTTGAAATTGTACTGGTATAATTGGTTTAGCCCTTGGGTGATTTGCGCTTTTGCCGTGGGGTCTTGCAAGATTTGAGCCTCTAAAGTAAAAGTAAATAGAAGAAGTAGGAGGATAACCCGAATCATGATAAATGTTTACCCTGCAAATTTAGCTAAGCTATGTGGTTTTTGGGTCGATTTTTTTACTTTTGTTTGTAAACCCTAAGACATGATTTCATTTGAACAATTTACGCTTGCAAACGGACTTCAAGTAATTGTACACGAAGATCCGGCTACAACCATGGCGGTGTTAGATGTGATCTATAATGTGGGGTCAAGGGATGAAGACGAGAATCTAACAGGCTTCGCCCATTTATTTGAACACTTGATGTTCGGAGGTTCAGAAAATATTCCCTCCTTTGATACACCTCTTCAAAAAGTAGGCGGAGAAAACAATGCATTCACCACCCCTGATCTAACGAATTATTATATTTCGGTTCCGGCACAAAACCTCGAAACAGCGTTTTGGCTTGAGTCGGATCGAATGAAGCAATTGGCTTTCAATACCCAAAGCCTAGAAACGCAGCGGAAAGTCGTCATTGAGGAATTCAAGCAGCGCTATTTGAACCAGCCCTATGGGGATGTCTGGTTGAAGTTTAGACCCTTAATCTACCATAAGCACCCCTACCGTTGGCCTACGATCGGCGCTGGCATTCAGCACATCGAGGAGGCGCAGATGAGTGATGTGAAAGCATTTTTCCAAAAGCACTACGTCCCTTGTAATGCCGTGCTCGTCGTTGCGGGTAGAGTGAAAGTGTCGGAAGTAAAAGCCTTAGCAGAAAAATGGTTCGCGCCTATTCCTGCTGGAGTGCAACCGCAGCGCAATCTACCTCAAGAGCCAGTCCAAACAGAGAATCGTACAATGGAAATTGTAGTGGATGTGCCGGCAAATCGTTTGTACAAAGCCTACCCCGTAATAGGTCGCTACGAACCTGGTTACCATGCGATCGATTTGATGACTGATTTATTAGGGCGCGGCGAGTCCTCTTATTTATATGAACATTTAGTTCAAAAACAGCGTATTTTTGATTCCATTGGCACCTATCAAACGAGCTCTCTTGATCCTGGATTATTAATTATTCAAGGCCAAGTGAGTGATGACGTAGCTATTGATGAGGCGGAGGCCGCTTTAGAAAAGGCGATCAAAGATTTCGCTTCGATGAAAATCGCTGAGAAAGATTTACAGATGGTGAAGAACCAATCTGAAGCGAGTTTGGTTTTTGGTGAGGTGGAAGTGCTAAATCGAGCAATGAATTTAGCCATGGCCGCAAATGCAGGCGATGCGAATTTAGTGAATACGGAGGCAGAAAAGATGGAGGCAGTGCAGACACAAGATTTGGAAAAATGGGCGCATCGTTTGTTTATTGAAGGCAAATCGAATACATTATACTATAAAAAAAAGGCTAAATGAAAATTCGCGTAGGTCAAGGTTATGATGTGCATCGTTGGGTAGAAGGACGTCCTTGTATCTTAGGTGGAGTTGAAATTCCGTCCGAAAAAGGGCCTTTGGGTCATTCAGATGCGGATGTGGTTTGCCACGTGTTATGTGACGCCTTGTTAGGCGCCGCGAACATGCGCAATATAGGGTATCATTTTTCGGATAAAGACCCGATGTGGAAGGGGGTTGCCTCGACACTTTTATTGAAAAAAGTGATGGAGATGATTCGCGAAGCGGGTTGGGAATTGTCGAATGCAGATGTGACGGTGATTTTAGATCAACCGAAGTTAAATCCCATTATTCCGGCGATTAAAGATAATTTAGCGCTGGTGATGGGAGTGGATGTAGACCAAATTTCACTTAAAGCTACAACCTCTGAAGGATTAGGATTTGTAGGAAGAGCAGAAGGAATTTCAGCCATGGCTGTGGCCTTAATTACAAAAGCATAAGTAAATGCAGATAGATTTAGAAAAGGAACGTTTAGAGATTTTAAAGCGCTACCGCAAATTATTGCGGACAGCGAAGCCTTTTTTAAAAGACGATGACGCAAAGCAAATCAAAAAAGCTTTCTTGATTTCAGCTGATGCGCACAAGGATATGCGCCGCAAGTCGGGCGAACCTTACATCTATCATCCTTTAGCTGTTGCCCAAATCTGTGTGGAGGAAATCGGTTTAGGAACTACGTCGATTATTGCGGCATTGTTGCATGATGTGGTCGAGGATACGGATACGACTTTGGCAGACATTGAAAAACAATTCAATCCTAAGATTGCCTCCATCATTGATGGCCTAACGAAAATTGCCGGTACGTTTGAATATGGAACCTCGCAACAGGCGGAGAATTTCCGGAAGATGTTATTGACGCTTTCGGATGATATCCGCGTTATCTTAATTAAGCTCGCTGATCGTCTGCACAATATGCGAACGTTGACGAGTATGGCGAAGGAAAAGCAGCTAAAAATTGCCTCTGAAACCATCTATTTGTATGCGCCGTTAGCCCACCGTTTGGGTTTAAATGCGTTTAAATCTGAGTTAGAGGATTTAGGATTAAAGCATACGGAGCCGGAAGCCTACAAGGAAATCGCTCATAATTTGATGGAAAATAAGCGAAGCAGAGAAAGCTTTGTGGAAAATTTCATCAAGCCTATTAAGAAGACGTTGGACGAACGGGGTTTGAATTATAGCATCAAAGGTCGCCCGAAATCCATCTTTTCCATCTACAATAAAATCAAAAAAGGGAATGTGCCTTTTGAGAAAATATATGATCTTTTTGCTGTCCGTGTCGTTCTTGATGTACCTGTAGAGCGGGAGAAAAGTGATTGTTGGGAGGTTTATTCGGTGGTGACTGACCATTACCAACCTAATCCGAGTCGTTTGAAAGACTGGGTTTCGACGCCTAAATCGAATGGGTATGAATCTTTGCACACGACTGTGATGAGTATGCCTTTTGGACAAGACAAAGAAGGTCGCTGGGTAGAGGTTCAAATCCGCTCGAAGCGAATGGACGAGATTGCGGAGAAAGGGGTGGCGGCCCACTTCAAGTACAAAGGAACGGACACGCGAACGAGCGAGGCATTTGAGTCTTGGCTATCCCAGGTTCGGGAAGCCATCGAGGCGAATGATAAGAGCCAGTCTGCCGTGGAATTAGTGGAGGACATAAAGAACTCGCTTTACCATGAGGA
>CAJCBY010000108.1 GCA_903960725.1 uncultured Cytophagaceae bacterium
AAACCAAGTTTTGAGGCTAAAAATTTAGTACTGAAGGGTAGTAAGACTTTATCAGGCATGAAGTTTCTTCAGGACAAAACCTATGTGATCGAGCTAAAAGTGGATGCGACGAATGCCAAGCAATGGGGAATTGAATTAGGGAATGAGGCCAAAGAGAATCCAGAATTAACCCGAATTGGTTTTGATGAAAAGAGTCAAGATTGGTTTATTGATCGCCGCTTAAGTGGTGTTGTGCCTGCTCCAGGTTTTGACATGATTCAATCGGCACCATTTATTCCAGGTGGAGATAAAGTTTTTCAATTAGTGGTGGACCGTTCTACTTTAGAACTACTAGCGCAAGATGGTACGGTGGCAATTAGTTCATTGCGTTTCCCTACGAAAAAGGAGTCAGTACGATTAGTTTCCTTAGGTGGGGAACTCAGGATAAAGGAATTACGCATTTGGGAGGTTAAATAGCGATTTATTTGTATCTTCCTAAACTTTTATTTTAACCAAGAAACGAATGTCGCAATTTCACACACGCTTAGAGGTCATGACAGAATTGGCCAAAAACATGGATTCTTATGTGAAGGATTTTTTAGTCCCGATCGAGACCAACTGGCAGCCAGCTGACATGTTACCCGATTCAACTAAGGAATCTTTCTTTTCGGATGTGAAAGCCTTGCAAGAGGCAGCGAACGAACTGCCATATGATTATTGGGCTGTATTAGTAGGGGATACCATTACAGAAGAGGCATTACCTACTTACGAATCTTGGTTGTTAGGCATGGATACGGTGAATCAGGTAGATCAAAATGACGGCTGGGCTCGCTGGATTCGTACTTGGACAGCAGAAGAAAATCGTCATGGTAATCTATTAGGCACCTATTTATATCTATCAGGAAAGGTAGATATGAAGGCCGTAGCCGTTTCTACTCAATACTTAATTGCAGACGGTTTCGATATTGGTACTTCAGCAGATCCCTACCGTAATTTCGTTTATACCTCGTTTCAAGAATTAGCAACGAATATTTCTCATCGCCGCACAGCCTCTTTAGCTAAGCAACATGGTAATTCTCTTTTATCTCGCATGTGTGCTCAGATAGCGGCGGATGAATTGCGTCACCACAAGGCCTATCGTTCTTTTGTTTCTGAAATTTTTACCTTAGATCCGAACGAAATGATGCTTGCTTTCGCTGATATGATGAAAAAGAAGATTGTTATGCCGGCGCATTTCTTGAGAGAGATTAATGGAGCGAAGAGTTCTTTATTTGAGCATTTCTCTGATGCGGCACAGCGTCTGGGTGTTTATACGACTACTGACTATGTGACTATCATGAAAGGTTTAATCTCAGATTGGGATATCGAAAATATGAAGGGATTGAATGAAACGGCAGAAAAGGCACGTGATTATGTGGCTAATTTGCCAGCCCGTTTAGAAAAATTAGCAGATCGAGTAAAGGTGCCTGAATTAGCGTATCCTTTCTCTTGGATTGCCTAAATATGTCAAAGAAGTTATCCATGGATGAGCTAAATAGGCTCGATATATCCGCGTATAAAACCACTGAAAAATTCCCTTATGTGATCGTTTTAGATGACATCAGGAGTATGAATAATATTGGCT
>CAJCBY010000109.1 GCA_903960725.1 uncultured Cytophagaceae bacterium
GCCTCCACTGGCTCCTTCTCGTCCCATTCGCCTGCAGGCTCAGGTCTCATACCAGGAATCGCACCTTTGACAAAAATCAATACATCGAATTTCGAACGCAATCCACCTTTATCGATTTCCTTAGCGAACACTAATTTGAAATCAAAATGGTGCTGCTCTAAAATCCAACGCAACCAACCTGACGGCATTGAACCGCCATAGGTATCCCAAAGACCTACTCTTTTAGTTCCCACTTTAGCAGAAACAGAAGCAGGTAATGCGTTTAATGCTTGTGTTTTCGTAGATGCTTTCGAAAGAATATCAGCCGCAGCTGCGCTATGCTTCACATAAAAAGCTGACGCGTTTTTCGACACTTCCACACCGGCTTTAAGTAAATCATTCAACAAAGTGAACGACGCGTTATCCGATGTAGAGAAGGAATAATAGGCTCCTGTAGTAAATGCAGGTTTTGCCTTTTGAATTTCGCCATAAGGAAGCGTTTCGAATGGTCCGTTTACGCCTTCCAAAATTCGGTCAAATTGAACTCCCATCGTATAGGCAGGAGTCCAGCCAGCAGCATCATAAGGACGAACTGGAGGGCCACCTGGGTATTGGAAATCATTTGGGTGATCTTGTGGTTCGAACATATCAAGCACGTGAGGACGGAAGGCTTGATTTGTCTTTACGACATAAGAACCCGCAGGATACCCTTTGCCATTTACCTCAAACGCTTTCGTTGCTTTCTCTACTCGGATTCCACTTTTAATCAAAATATTGATAAAAGCGATGCCAGATGTAGGTTGATCAGCCGTAACAATGTAGGCTCTCGCATCCCTTGTCTTTGGATTTTTATAGACCAAAGAAAATAAGCTATCTGTTTTCGTTTTGTAATTGCCACCCGAAACCTCTGCTAATTTCTCGACCTTATTAGGGGACATCGTCCAATAATCTTGAGACCCTAAATCGATCGATTTCTTACCCATCTTGTAAATGTTCAGTAACACTTCTTCCCGGTAGCGCGTCGCATAATTTAAAACGGCATAGTTCAAAGAAAGCGAGTAATCGATGGAGTTCTTGAAGAACCATTTGCGCGGTGTAATCGGGAATGGAGTGGCCGAGTTAGGAATCAAACGATTAGGCACTAATGGAATGTTTGATGGTGTGGGATCTCCAATAATTTCGGTTAATAAACCAATGATATTATGATAGTATGCCGTGGTGCGTAAACCCCCATTCCACCATGTCGAATAAACGGAACCCGATTTCATGGTATAGCCTGGCTTTCCTTCCGCGTTCAAACGAGAACTCATCGCTGCACCTAAAGCGTCAATCCCCGTTATTAAAAGTGGATCATAAACATAGTTGAACGGATCACGGTAAGGAGGTCCTGCGACTACTGTTCCAGCGGGGCCGGTCTGGTGGTGATTGTAGAGAATTTGCGGCATCCATTCAGTATACTGCTGACGAGACATATTTGTCGTCTCGCTCATGTTCATCATGTAGAAATCACGGTTGTTATCGTGTCCGATGTATTTTTCATACAAACGCGGTAAATTTTCCGTCGAACGTTTCAGCGTATCCGCCTTGCGCATGTACCAATTAGATACGAGTTCCTGACCATCTGGATTCGCGTGTACGAAAAGGATAATGGTGTTTTGAAGAATACGTTTCGTTTCCTCATCATTGCGAGTGGTAAATTGATAGATTGACTCGATCCACTGGTGAATTCCCACCGTTTCTGTGGCGTGTAGCCCGCCGTCGATCCAGACGATGGCTTTACCCTCTTTGGCCAAAGCCTTCGCCTCCTGCTCAGACAAACCTTCCGCCCGAGCTAAGCGTTGCGAAATGGCCTTGTATTTAGCTAAATTCTTAATATTTGCCGGATCCGAAACGATGACCATGTATTGATCACGACCCTCCTCGGTCTTTCCAATCGACTGCAATTTTACGCGATTAGACGCTGCAGCCACCTTTTTTAGATAGCCTTCCGTCTGGGTAAA
>CAJCBY010000110.1 GCA_903960725.1 uncultured Cytophagaceae bacterium
GAGGGAATCGCGGAGATGTCTGGATTCAAGAGCAAATCCATTTTCTACAAGACGTTTAAGGAAGAATACGGGACGACGCCCATTGATTGGATTAAGGAGAATTTGAAAAGCTAAATAAGGATTATATGTTACACACGTCGCTTATTCTTGTCTTGTTAGTATCGTTTTTTTTCATTGTTAATCACTGGAATCAAAACAAAGGAGTCGTTTATGTCGTATTTCTTATCTTAGATAAAGCCTTGACCCAATATGCATTGCTTGTTCTCAATACAACGCAGGACGCCACGACATTCACTTTAGTTTACCATTTGTCGCCATTAATTGTTCTCCAGGGGCCCTTCTTTCTTTACTATCTGAAGAGTATCATGAAAGGGGAATTTGTTTGGGATAGATACTTGCTGTTGTTATCAATCCCTTCGCTGATCTTTCTGATTAATTTAATTCCATTCTACTCTTTACCCTTTGAAAATAGGGTGGCATATTTTAGTGAATCCCTATTAAATCAAGACCTAAAAAACTACTTATTTCTATCGCTGAAACAACAGTATTTATTTATATCCGTTTATAACACCGCCTTTATTATTTATGGTGTCGCGTTTATCAATAAATTGAAAGCAGCTGGTGGAATCTATATTAAAAAGAAAGTGACTGTCCTTTTCACGCGCATTTTTATCGTAACCTTATTGACGATTATTCCTAGTTTATTCGTCGTGTTTTTGTTGAGTTTGAATTCAAAACAACCAGGGATGATCAATTTTTTAAACCCTGATGCGGTCAATACGAATTACTTATATTTTCAATCGCTGGTATTGCCCTTAAGTTTCTTTTTCGTTCCTAACTGGTTGTACAACGAAAAGGAGCCTCTGTCATTTTTGGACAACTTTATGCTGACTTGGAAAAAGGTGACCTCTGAGAATGCCAAAACCTCATCAGACGATTCCTTCGAAAAATCATCCGACTTCGAGCGAATCATTGCCTACATCGAAACCGAAAAACCCTACGTCAAAACCCAATTCTCCCTGCACGACATTTCGCAGGCTTTGAACATCCCCCACAACCGGGTCACGAACTTTTTCAACAAGCAATTAAAAGTCCCTTTCCCCACCTACCGCAACAAATTACGCATCGAACACGCGACTAATTTATTACGTTCCGGAACCCACCTAACCACGTCCATCGAAGGAATCGCAGAGATGTCCGGCTTCAAGAGCAAATCCATTTTCTACAAGACTTTCAAGGAAGCCTACGGGACGACGCCGGTGGATTGGATTAAGGAGAATTTGTAAATGAGGCGATTAATTTCGCTAATCGACTCAAAATTTAACTATATTTGAGGCGATTAGACTTATTAATCGCCTCATCATGTACAACTGGCAACGCGTTTCTTGGCCCCATTTTGAATTCGATACGAATCGTATCGAGCCGCAAATCTTTGCATTTATGCAGAAATCAGGCGAATTGAGCGGTAAATTAACTGCTTTGCCTGTAGAAGATCGGACGGAAATGATGATTCAACTGATGGTTGCGGAGGCATTGAAGACTTCTGCCATTGAGGGTGAATTTTACAGTGAATTAGATATTATGTCTTCAGTTCGCCGAAATTTAGGTTTAGCTAGTCCCCATTTGCCTAAAAACAAGGATGTCATCGGTCTCAGTGAGATGTTAGTGGATGTGCGGAATTCGTTTGCTGAGCCATTGACGGAGGAGCGGCTGAAGCTTTGGCATATAAAATTAATGGGAAATACGCCGCAGATAAACGCGGGCGAATGGCGGACGGATGAGGCGCCGATGCAGATTGTTTCTGGGTCTGTCGCTCGGCCTACCATTCATTACGAGGCTCCACCGTCTTCGCGTGTTCC
>CAJCBY010000111.1 GCA_903960725.1 uncultured Cytophagaceae bacterium
CCAAAAAGATAACAAAGACCTCTCCTTCTCTGCTTCCAATAATTTCTACTATTTACCAGGTACTCAGTTTACCATTCCTACGGGTGTGAATCCGCCAGTTCCGGTGACTGTTCCTTACATTGAAATCCCTGCGAAAGTCAGTGGTAACAATGTTTTTTCTGCCCAGCCATCGATTCACGATTGGTTTGAAACGGTGAAGTTGAATTACGGTGTCGATCTACAACACGGAAATCAGACGCATTTTGATCCGATTCCGGATACGTGGTTGAAAATGACGGATGTGTTAGTGTATTGGACCCAAAAGGGTGTGGATGGTTTCCGTTGTGATATGGCGGAAATGGTTCCCGTAGAGTTTTGGGCTTACGCCATACCTAAAGTGAAAGCGATAAATCCAGAAGCCGTATTTATCGCTGAAATCTATAATCCACAAGAATACCGGAATTATATTTTCAAAGGAGGATTTGACTATTTGTATGATAAAGTGGGTCTTTATGACGGTATTCGTCACATTATGGAAAATAAGTCAGGCGCGACCACAGCGGACATTACCCGTGTTTGGCAAAATGAATCTGGTGATTTTGCGAACCATATGTTACGTTTCTTAGAAAATCACGATGAGACACGTTTGAATTCTCCAGGCTTTGCGGCAACTAATTTTTGGTCGACTATTCCAGGTATGGTATTGACCGCGAGTATGCACGATGGACCCTTAATGATCTATTTTGGTCAAGAGTTTGGGGAGAAAGCGCAGGAGATTGAAGGATTTAATGAGGCTGACGATCGGACGACGATGTTTGACTTCTACCGGGTGGATACGCACCAGCGCTGGCTAAATGGCGGGAAATTTGACGGTGGTAAATTAACTGCGTCTGAAAAAGAAATTGATTCATTCTACAGCGAATTACTAGCGTGGATTAATTCGAGCGAAGTGATTCAAAAAGGAAAATTCTTTGATCTTCAATACGCTCAGAATGCGGCTTATCCAAAAGATAAAGTATATGCCTATTTACGCTATACAGATAAAGGCCGCAACTTAATCATTTGTAATTTTGATTCGGTCAATCACGATTTCAACATCGAAATACCTACGTTAGCTTTGGATATGATGGGAATAAAATCATACACCCTAAAAACGTTCAAATCATTTGTACCTCCTGCAGCTCAAGCGAGTAAAGTTGAAGGAAATCATATTCAAATACCCTCTAATTCTGCAATCATTATTTCACTATAAAAACCTATGAAAACATTTACTAAGCCGCGTTTAAGCATTGGCCAAATTTTTAATATGAGTGTCGGATTTTTAGGCATTCAATTTGGTTTTGCATTACAGAATGGTAATGCCTCCCGCGTACTTCAAAACTTCGGTGCAGATGTGGAGCAACTATCCTGGTTTTGGTTAGCTGCGCCTTTAACAGGGATGATTATTCAGCCGATTATTGGTTTTTATTCAGATCGAACTTGGAATGGATTGGGTCGTAGAAAACCCTTCTTTTTAACCGGAGCAATTTTGGCTGCAACGGCCTTGTTTTTCTTCCCTCATGCGGGGGCATTGGCTAATTTTATCCCTCCGATGATCGTGGGTGCGGGTATATTAATGATGATGGATGCCTCATTTAACGTGGCGATGGAGCCATTTAGAGCTTTAGTGGCGGATAATTTACCAGAGGAACAAAATACACTTGGCTTTTCGATTCAGACCTTCTTGATAGGAATTGGAGCGGTAGTGGGTTCTTGGTTACCCTATATGTTTGGTAATTGGTTCGGTATTTCAAAGGATGCTGTGGAAGGCCAAATCCCTGATAACGTATTATACAGTTTTTATGTAGGTGCAGCCGTGTTTATTGCTGCGATTGTTTGGACTATTGCTACTACGAAAGAATATTCTCCTGCTGAACGTGAGGCGATGGGTTTTGAGGAGGAGGGCACAAAAGATTCTATTTGGTCGGTCTTTCGCTATGTCAAAGAAATGCCATTTACCATGCGTCAATTAGGGATGGTTCAATTTTTCTCTTGGTTTGCTTTATTTTCGATGTGGGTCTTCTCTACTCCCGCGATTGCGCACCACGTTTACGGATTACCTATGGATGATCACAGTTCTCCTGAATTTCAAAATGCAGCCAACTGGGTAGGTATTATTTTTGGAGTTTATAGTGCTGTCTCTGCTATTTATGCCATCTTTTTACCTCGTATTGCTAAAGCAATTGGTAATAAAGCGACGCATGCGGTTTCTCTGATTGCCGGTGGCTTGGGATTAATTTCTATCTATTTCATC
>CAJCBY010000112.1 GCA_903960725.1 uncultured Cytophagaceae bacterium
ATGATTGTGGGTAATCAACCCTACAAGAAAAATAACACGCGTCGGGTGGTTCGGGAAAATGAAAATTTTATAGTGAAACAGCAAGAGGGGCTAGTAGAGGTGAATAATTGGGTGGGACCGAATCGGAAGCTCAAGAAGTTATCGGTGAGTGATTTACCCTCTTCTAATAAATTGACATTAGATTATGAGGATTTTGCGAACTTAAATACAGCCATTTTCCCCTTTTCAAGTTCCATTACGTTGGACGTAAAAAATAAAGACAACCAATTCAACCAGACGCTGATTACGATTAAATATTCCAAAGTAGAGTTATTAGAAACGCCTTTGGAATTCCCCTTTAAAGTACCAGCCAAGTTATTAAAACAGCCATAAATTGAAATATTTCGTTTTTCTTCTAGGTCTATTATTCACCTATACTTCGCACGCTCAAGTAGATAAGAAGGCGGCATTAGAGCAGCAAAAAAAGGATAACTTATCTAAAATCAAGGAGCTTAATTCCATCATTTCACGCACGTCCAAGAAGAAAAAGGCGTCGATTGGGAAGTTAAATGTGCTGAAAGAGCAGATAGGAGTACAGAAGAAGCAGATTACCGTTTTAGAACAAAATCAACAAATTCTAGCGGAAGAAGCCCAAAAATTGCGCGAGGAAGGGGATGTGCTGAAAGCAAAATTAGAGCGCTTGAAAAAAGAATATGCCTTGATGATTTATGAGGCGCAGAAGTCGTCTTCGGTGTACAATAAAATGAGTTTCCTCTTGCTCTCGAATGATCTAGGGGAATTCGTGCGTCGCTTTGATTACTTGCGCCATTATTCAACGAACCGTAAAAAGCAGGCTGATTTAATCTACAAAACGCGTCAGGATTTAATGACGCAGGAGCAAAAAGTTGTTTTCAAGAAGCAAGAAGAGGAAAAAGTCTTAGTGGAGAAAGAGGGAGAAAAGAAAAAGCTTGAAGTGCTAAAGACGAAAGAAGATAAGGTAGTAACCGTCTTAACTCAGCAAGAGAAAAAATTGAAATCAGAATTAGAGCGCAAGAAGTTAGCGGTTCGAAAGCTGGATAACTTGATTGCGGGTATCGTAAAGCGTGAAATCCAGAAAAGTATCGAGCGTGAACGTAAACTACGTCAAGCTAGACAAGTGAAGAAGGTAGAGGTGGCCAAGCCTAAATTGCCTGAGGTGAAGAAAGGGGAGACCACAAAGATTGCTTCGGATAAACAGCCGGATAAAAAAGAGGGTGCTAAAGAGGAAAAGAATACGGTAGTAGCTGAGACCAAAAAGGCCAAAGTAGAACCGGCTCCAGCACCTGCTCCAGCTCCAGCAGAAGAAAAGAAGATCGAGACCAATACTTATTACATGAATGCGGATGAGGCTAAATTAGCAAGTTCATTTGCTGCCTTGCGTGGCCGTATGCCTTTCCCTGTTCCATCCGGATTTATTTCAGATCACTTTGGCGTACATAAACATCCTACCTTGAAGGGTGTCATGATTAATAACAATGGTATTGACATTCAAACTTCCCCTGGAGCGGCAGTTCATTCTGTTTATGATGGCGTGGTGCAATCAGTGGTAAATATTCCCGGAATTAATATGGTGGTAGCCATACAACACGGGGATTATTTCACGGTTTACAGTAAGTTATCCAATGTTTCAGTTAGTGTGGGAACGCGCGTGAAAACAGGTCAAAGAATTGGTTCCGTGGCATCTGATGAAGATGGGACGGCAGAAATCAATTTCCAGGTTTGGAAAAATACGGTTCGCCAAAACCCTGAATCCTGGCTTCGCCGCTAAAACTTATAGCCCACTTTTAAGCTGATATTGCGTCCTTGATCATCCGCGTAATACCGGAAACGGTTGAGGTAATCTCGGTAAGCCGTATTTAACGCATTAGTAACTCGAAGCCCTATTTCTATTTTTCCCACATTTACTCCTCCGTTCAGGTTCACCAAAAAATAGCCAGCCGGCGGTTCAGAATAGTCAGTACCTGCCGCCACCCGGGTTTGAGTAGAAACTTGAGTGATACCCCCGCTCACATAGGCGTTATTCTTATTAAATCCATAACGTACGGTATAGTCAAACCGGTCTGCCGGAATACCTACTAAATAGGTTGTATTGCGGGTATCAAAGGCGCGAACCAGGCTCGTTTTTTGTTGAATGGACCAATGCGCATTCACGGTATAGGATGCCTGAAAATCAATTCCTTGAAAACGCGCATCTACTTGTTGGTAGCTAAAAATAGGGAACACACCCCGAACAGTTGTTGCATAACGGGCAATTCCATCCACCACATCTGGTTTCAGGTAAATAAAATTTTGGATGTGATTCGTGTATAAACCCAGCTCCACTTCCCAATTTTCTTGCTTATAAGTTGTGCTCAATCTTATGTTATAGGCTGTCTCCCCTGCTAATGTAGGATCCCCCACTTCGAAGGCGCCAGCCCCGTGGTGGACTCCGTTTGAGTAAAGTTCGTTTCCACCTGGAGCGCGGAAAGCGCGCGAAAGGGTAAGCTGCGATTCCGTTCTGTTATTCCAATGATGCGTCAATCCTAAGCTGCCCGACAGCCCCTGGAAGGTTTTCATTTCTCGAAGAATGGTGGACGAAAAATTAATTTGCGGTCGGTATGTTTCGATAGCCCTCCAATCATAGCGGAGGCCCGATTCAAACTCCCATTTTTCCGTCACTCGCCTTTCCATCACAAAAACGCCCTTATTTTGTAGGCTAAAGTTGGGCAGTAAACTAGTGGTTAGGGTAGGGCTTAGAACACTTTTCCCCGAGGTTAAATTCGTTTGATCCAAGAAAGTAATCCCCGCTTTTGCTTTCCATTTTTTCGCGGTGTTGGTTTCATCAAAGAGTAATTCACCGCTCCAT
>CAJCBY010000113.1 GCA_903960725.1 uncultured Cytophagaceae bacterium
TACAATCCTATCTAAAGTTAAATGAATTAGATTCTGCCCTGATTGCCTACCAAGAATTTAGCTCAACCAATGGAAAGGATGAAGAAAGCGTAGAAGCAGCCGCTATTTTCTATTTAGATATCATTCAATTAAAGAATGCAAAAGGTGATTTTGCCGCTTCTAATGAGATGATTCTAGACAAATTCAGAAATGAATTTGCTGAAGTATCAGATGCCACTTTAGGCAAAGCCTATTTACTATTAGCTAGAAACTTGATTGAACTGAAAAATATTGCGCAAGCTAAGGCTACATTAAAATCCATTATTGACAATTCTGAGGACAAAGAAAGCGTAGATGCTGCAAAAGCCCTGATGAAAACCCAATTCCCTAAATAATGAATATGAGATTCGCATCTAAAATCGGTATAGCATCCTGTTTAATCCTGGTTTCCATGCAAAGCTATGGTCAACAGAAGAAAGAGGGCACCATACAAAATGAAGAATTTGTAACGGAAAAAGTACGCAAGATTGAAGTGCAACCTACTTTGAGCCGCTCATTCGAAGCATTGAACGAAATTCCAGATTACACGAAAGATCACAAAGTCGATTTTTCTTTTGATTTGAATAAACCCCAATCGCCTAGTTTACCAGCCATCAACACGAGCATCATTGGTCCTAGAGCAGGAGAAGAATTAGTTTCACCATTCGGATCGAAAGCTAAAAATTCAATCAAAATAGGAGCGGGTAATTATGGACGCACCTTACTAAATGGTCATTTTGGATATAATCCATCTGATAAGGAATCAAGAGGTTTGTACATCAACCACGATGCAAACTCAATTGGTCCCACAGATAATGCCTTTTCAAGCCGTTCAGAGAACCAGGTAAAAGTATATAGTCAATCTCTTTGGTCTAAAGCCTTATTAAAGGGTGCACTCGACTACCGCCGTACCGCAACTAATTTTTATGGTAAGGCCAGCATTCCTGCAAATACACCAGAGGATGCTTATGGAGTGAACTATAATCAAATTAAATTCAATGGGGATATTTTAAGCGCGACAGAGGGTAAAAAATTTAGTTACCAAGCTGGAACAGAATTTTCATCCTTGTCCGGAAATTTAGCTCCAAAAGAATGGTTGTTTAAAAGTTACCTAAATTCAACCTATGCCATCAAAGAAGGAATTAACTTCCGATTGAATGGAGAGGCCATCTTATCGAATTTTACTAGTAATACGTCAAGTAACCGAAACTTTTTCCGCTTAATGCCGAGCCTTAGCTTTGCCATTTTACCTCAATTAAATGTACAAGCTGGAATCAACGCCATCCAGGACGATGAACTTAAAATCTACCCTAATGTACAGGTTCGGTTTAGAGCAAATGACTTTATTCGCTTATTTGCTGGCTTGGAAGGAAATACCCAATTTAATTCTTATCACAGCAGTTTATTAGTTAATCCTTGGCTTGCCCAATCAATCAACTTGCAGAATACGGATCAGAAATGGCTCGTTACCGGTGGCTTATCAGGCTCTAACGAGCGGAATGTATCCTATGAATTAAAAGCCACGTATGGTCAATATACTAAAATGGGCTTTTTCACTTCAACAGCAGCTGATTTATCGCAATTTGATATTACCTTCTCTAATTCAGACGCCGCCATCTCTGTGCTTCAATTACAAGCTAATACGAAGATGTCGTTTTCTGATAAAATCCAATCTGATCTACAGGTGGAATATACTCATTATGGCAACTTAGGTTCACTTTTATACGCATACCACAGACCTAATATCCAAATAGCTTGGAGAAATACGATCTCAGTACATCCTAAGGTAAAAATTCTTCCTGAAATCTATTACCTGGGTGGCTTGTATGGTTTCAATCCGAGAACTCAAAAGGCAAGTAAGTTAGATAACATCATAGATATTAACGTAAAAGGGGAGTATGCCATTACGGAGAAATTCACAGCCACTTTATCGGCTAATAATTTAATGGGAAAAAATTACCAACGATATTTATTTTATCCGACACAAGGTTTTAACTTTACAGCAACTCTAGCATATTCATTTTAATAATGACTGAATTTTATTCCTTTCTAGAACACTTATTATACGATCACGAATGCGTAATTATTCCGCAATTTGGTGGTTTTGTCGTAAATGCTGAAGACTTTTCATTCAATGAAAAGGAAGGAAAGATTTATCCAAAGAGGAAATGTGTGGCATTCAATGAAAAGCTTAAAACGGATGATCGTTTTTTAAGCACAGAATGGGCCAAGAAAAATTCCATTTCAGCTGCTGATGCTTCCGCTGAAGTAATCGCATTTAGTAAAGAATTAAAGTCCCAATTAAGTATCCAGGGAGAAGTAAGCATTGGTGTTTTAGGTTCATTAACCTTGAACCAAGAAAAGCGAATCTCTTTTACTCCCAATCCTGAATTCAATGCCGATTTAGACGTTTTTGGCCTTTATCCTGTCGGATTAGGGCACTCACACGTAACTAAGGCGAAAAAGCCTGTACTTGTTACAACACCTATCCCTGAAGATTTACCGTCTCAATCGAATGAAGATATTCAGCCGATAAAAATGAGCAGATCAGTGTATGTATACGCTGCCATCGCATTCATTGTAGGGGGATTAGGAGCCTTCTTCTTAACTGCCCCAGCAACTAACCAATCGCAGAGTTCCTTAAATCCGATTAAAATCGAAAAAAAGGTTAATCCTGCACCAGTGGTGGCCAAAGTTGAACCTATAATCGATACCACTCAAACAAAAACACTTTCTGCACCCGTGGAAAAGGAGGCAGTGGCAGTTAAAACGAATGAAATCAATTCTCAAGATGTCATTTATCTAATAGCCGCTAGTTTTCAATCGTTTGAACAAGCAGAAAAAAGTTTGAAAGGCTTTAAATCACAAGGCTTCGATCAAGCAGAGATTATATTAAAAAACGATCAGTCAAAGTTTTACCGCATTAGCCTAGGAACGGAACATTCAATGGATGACGGTTATGCAAAAGCAAGCGAACTGAAAAAGTCAAAAAAGGTAGATATTTGGGTGTTTAAGGCACTATAGGGAATGAACCAACGCATAGAACAACAAAATATAGAACGAAAAAACCAACGCAAAGCCTTGGTGATAACACTTGTTGTACAAGGGTTAGTTTTCTTGCTGTTTTGGTATGCTAAAATTTGGTCAGCTGAAGAAATGAAGCTTGAATTGCCTGAGCCAGGATTCGAAGTAAATTATGGTACAGATGATGAAGGCGGTGGTAATGTACAATCCTATAATCAACCTAGTGATTTACCTAACAACGATGAATCACAACCAGCAGAAAAAGAAACAGAAGTCGCATCAGTGACGAAAGCAAAGCCTACACCTAGCTCTAAAGAGTCAGTAGTTACATCAGTGGTAAAAAGCCCAGTCAGTATTTCGGAGAATAGCAAGAAAACAACGACTGTAGCAACCAAACCCACACCTGAGCCGGAAGAAAAAATCGACGAGGGTGCTTTATTCAAGAAGAAAACAACAAGTAATGGAACGCGTGGAACAAATCCGAATCCAGGAGGAAATTCTAACGGACCAGATGCAGGAAAAATAGGGGATAAAGGTAGCCCGAATGGAAAAATAAACAACTCCACAAACTACTCAGGTAATGGAAGCGGGAGCGGGGATGGCGCAGGATCTACTTCGGTAAATATCTCCGGATGGAGAATAGCCAATCGTCCAAACGTAAAAGATGATACCGGTGAAACAGGTATGATTCGATTCACCATCAAAATCGATGAAGATGGTAATATTATTAAATTAGTGATTGCAGAGAATTCCTTCTCTAATTCTTTGGCACAGAAATACAAAAGAGCCATTGAAAAATCTAAATTCATAAAAACGTCTTCAGGCGCAAGCCCGAAAGAAGCGACCGGATCTATCACCTTCCGCGTAGGAGAAAGATAGGAATCCGATGAATTATTCTGAGTCCATTTCCTTTTTGTATGCACAATTGCCGGTATTTCACCGGGAAGGGGCTAAAGCCTATAAACCGGGTTTAGGAAATATTGAAGCACTTTGTGAGCTAATGGGCAACCCGGAACGCACCTTCAAATCCTTGCACATTGCGGGTACAAATGGAAAGGGGAGTTCCTCCCATTTTATGGCCTCTATTCTTCAGGAACATGGCTACAAGGTAGGTCTTTACACATCCCCCCATTTACATTCCTTCACAGAACGGATAAAAATTAACGGTGATGAAGTCCCCGAAGAATGGGTAGCCGATTTTGTTTCGTCCCGACTAGACCTCATTGAAAAAGTGCGGCCGTCCTTTTTTGAATGGACCGTCATCATGGCCTTCACCTATTTCAAGGAGCAACAGGTAGATTATGCAATCATTGAAACGGGTTTAGGCGGACGTTTGGATTCGACGAATATCATTTCTCCGCTCGCTTGCTTGATCACAAACATCAGCTTTGATCATCAAGATTTGCTAGGGGATACGTTGGAAAAAATTGCGTCAGAAAAGGCTGGGATTATTAAATCTCAGATACCGGTTACAATTAGTGAAAAACAGGATGAAACGTCAGGTGTTTTCATTGCCAAAGCGTCTTCCGTTAATGCCCCAGTACAATTTGCTTCAGATGTAGTTAGCGCTTCAGATTTCATTTTCACAAGCCCAACCTGGGGTGAAATGAACATCAATAGCCCATACAAAGGACATTACCAGCAAAAAAACATACGTGGCGTATTGGCTTGGTGCGAACAGATTCAGTCAATCATACCA
>CAJCBY010000114.1 GCA_903960725.1 uncultured Cytophagaceae bacterium
AATGCATCGTAATCGAACTCCTTCAAACGGAAGCCGTACAAAGCATAACTTAACGTTAATCCCTTGATGATAGTTGAACTTTTGGCCCCTAATTGACCTCCTAATAGAGTTGCAATCGCACTTTTTTTATCAGGCAACAAAATGCCCATCATCCCTTCACCAAAACGATACATTGCCTCATAATCAGGCATCCCTTTACCAGAACTCAATAATTTAGCCACATCCTCTTGGGGTGCCGATTTCGCTAACATAAAATTATAAAGCGCATTAAATCGGATCCGGTTTCTAAATAGCTTTAGCACACTACCTAATACAACCGCTTCAAAAGCAGGTATCAATTCCATCACCTTCTCCTGCTTCTCGGTACAAAGATCGGCTAGACGCTTAGCAAAAAATGCTTTTTCTTCGGGAGTAATTAATGTAAAAACCTGGCTCATATGGATTATTTCTAGTGCAAAACTACCTTATTTTTTTTATTTGCTTACCTTTGTAACATGAAAAAGGTGTTATTTATTGACAGAGATGGTACTTTAATTGAAGAACCTAAAATTGACCAGCAAGTTGATAGCTTTGAAAAGCTAGCCTTCTTACCTGAGGTCATCTCTAATCTGAAGAAAATTGATAGCATTACTGACTTCGAATTAGTCATGGTGACCAATCAGGATGGCCTAGGCACTGACTCTTTTCCGGAAGAAACGTTTTGGCCAGCACACCAAAAAATGTTGGATATCTTCGCATCAGAAGGAATCATCTTCCAACAAATTCACATTGACCGCAGTTTTGCAAACGAAAATAAACCGACGCGTAAACCGGGTATTGGTTTACTAGGCGAATATTTCACTACCGATTACGATTTAGCTAATTCATTTGTTATCGGAGATCGTTTGACGGATATTGAATTAGCGAAGAATTTAGGTGCCAAAGGTATTTTCATCGGTGATCTTGAAATCCCTGCTGAATTACAACCCTATACGGAATTACAATGTGCAAATTGGAACGATATTCACGAATTTTTCCTTTTGCCCGCTAGACGTGTGTTACACGAGCGCAACACGCACGAGACAAAAATTGCCATTGATTTAAATCTAGACGGAAAAGGCGTAGCGAAGAACGAGACAGGCTTAGGCTTTTTCGATCACATGTTAGATCAAATAGCAAAACACGGAAACCTCGATTTAGCCATTAAGGTGGATGGTGATTTGCATATTGATGAGCACCATACCATAGAAGACACCGGCATTGCCTTAGGTGAAGCATTTGCTTTAGCCTTAGGAAATAAGAAAGGAATAGAACGTTATGGCTTCTTATTGCCAATGGATGATTGCTTAGCGCAGGTCGCGATCGATTTCTCTGGTCGTAATTGGTTAGTATGGGAGGCCATATTTAAACGTGAAATGATAGGCGAAATGCCAACCGAGATGTTTCATCACTTCTTTAAATCCTTCTCTGATGGGGCAAAATGTAATTTAAATATACAGGCTACTGGCGAAAACGAGCATCACAAAATAGAAGCCATTTTTAAAGGTTTTGCTAAAGCGATTAAAATAGCTGTTAATCGGGATAGAAAAAATTTAGATTCTTTGCCTAGCACCAAAGGACTTCTTTAAAATTATTAGTAAATTTGCATCATTAAACAACAATACAATGGGATATTCAGGAGCAGCATTTTTTATCATCTTATTCGCAATTTCATATGTAGTAGGTGCTAAACTTCAAAAAATCTATAAGGAGAGAGGAAAATAAACCTCTCTCTTTTAATTTAATTTACCTTCGTCAGCAAAAGAATAAAAGCTAGACGCTCCCACGATGAGGTGATCGACCACATCAATATCAAATATCTTTCCTGCCTTCACTACCTGTCTTGTTAATTCAATATCAGACCTACTAGGACGCATTTGGTCACTTGGATGATTATGTGCTAGAATAATGGACGATGTTAAACGTTCTAAGGCCGACTTGTATAATAAGCGTATATCAACCGTCGTACCAGAAACACCGCCTATACTTAATTTCTCAGCTAATACGACTGTAGAAGCTCGATTAAGATGAAACACCCAGAACTCTTCTCTGATTAAATCGGCTAAATAAGGTTTTATTAAACTATAGGCATCGACTGAATTACGAATCACTAGTTTAGAACTAGATTCATAAATCTGTCGTCGACGTCCTAATTCTAGAGCAGCTACTAGTAAAGCAGCCTTAGCTGGACCAATTCCCTTCAATTTTCTAAAATCAAACGAATTATAACGGGCTAACAAAGACAAATCACCATCAATGTCAGTAAGTAATTGCTTTGCTAAATCTGCGGCTGAATGTTCTGCAAAACCAGAACCGATGAGTATGGTCAAGATCTCGACCAACGACATATCACTTGCTCCTAATCGAGCCAACTTCTCCCGAGGCATATCCTCTTTCTTGGTGATTTTCATTCAAGAAAGGTAAACCTTATAAACGAATAAACCCCTCTTATGGAGGGGTTTATCACTATCTTGATAATCTAAATTAAGCAGCGACTTTGTTCACTAACTTAGCTAATTTAGATTTTTGATTTGCAGCTTTATTCTTGTGGATAATGTTTTTCTTAGCCAATTTATCCAAAGAAGAAGATACTTGCTTGAAAAGCTCTACCACCACAGACTTATCAGTCGTTAATCTCAATTTCTTGATCAAAGTACGAGTTGATTTGTGTTGGTAACGATTACGTAAACGTTTTGCTTCGTTAGAACGGATACGCTTTAATGCTGATTTATGATTTGCCATCTGTTAAATAAAATTCTCTTTTTACAAAATTGAAATGCAAAAGTAACCAATATGAAATTAAATAACAAGGGTCTGCTTAAAATTTATCTAGTATTAGCAGTGATGCAGACCGCACAGGGTGCTTCTTATGCTACTTGGGGATTTTTTGGCCATCGAAAAATCAACTTACTGGCTATTTACACCCTTCCTCCTCCCCTGCATGCTTTTTACCGCCGACATCAAAAGGAAATTCAAGAATTAGCCGTTCTACCAGATGCTCGACGCTACATTTTAGACGTAGAAGCCGCTAGACATTACATTGACTTAGATAAATATGACCTAAATCAAATTAGCTTTAGTAGCTGGGAGCAAATGTTACGTAAGAAATCTGAAGATTCACTAAGAAAGCATGGAATTGTACCATGGCACATACCGATCGTTTATCAGCGATTAGTATACGCATTTACGGTTAAAGATACGCTACAAATCATTAAACTATCGGCAGAATTAGGTCATTACGTTGCAGATGCACATGTACCCTTGCATACAAGTTCGAATTACGATGGTCAAAAAACCGGGCAAGGCGGTTTACATAGTTTTTGGGAATCCCGTATTCCTGAGATACTGGGTAATCGGCTAGATCAATTTAGTGGCCCAGCGAGCTTCATTACTAATGTTCAAAACAGCGCTTGGACTTGGGTGCTTGCCTCCCATAAACAGTTACCGCTCTTGTTTTCAATGGCCACACAAATAAGTGCCTCCCTGAAGGAGAGTGAAAAATATAGCTTTGAACAAAAAGGACAAACTTTAGTCAAAACACCAAGCCTTAAATTTAGCCTTGCTTATCACAAAGCTTTAAATGGACAGATTGAATCTCGATTTATGGCAGCAGTTCAACATGTGGGAGATCTTTGGTATTCTGCCTGGTTAACAGCGGGACAACCATCTTTCGAATAAATTTTGCAATTTTGCAGAATGAAATCCACACTTTTTATTCAATTAAAGCCGGGGAAAGATGCTCCGGTGAAACGTTTTCACCCCTGGGTATTTTCTGGAGCCATTGCAAAACAAAGTCCAAATCTACAAGATGGAGACTGGGTAAACGTATATAGTTCTAGGGAAGAATTCCTAGGAACGGGACACTACCACAACGGAAGTATTGCGGTGAAAATAATCTCTTTTCAAGAAATTGAATCAAAAAGTACTTTCTGGGAAAAGCGAATCCAAAATGCATGGGATCTACGGGCCCTTTTACCTTTGGAGAAAACCAATGCCTTTCGCCTTATACACGGGGAAGGTGACGGCTGCCCGGGTTTGATCATGGATTTATACAAGGATGTATTAGTTTTTCAAGCACATACTATCGGAATGCACCGAGATCGAGATGAGATTGTGGAAGCAATCAAACAAGTATTGGGCAAAAAAATAAAAGCGATTTACGATAAAAGCCGCGAAACATTACCCACAGAGTATGCGCAAAACTGTACGAATGGTTATGTTTTTGGCGAAGTAGCGGTTCCTTATACCGTAAAGGAAAACGGAATCTCATTCTCCATCAACTGGATTACCGGCCAAAAAACCGGATTCTTCATCGACCAACGCGAAAACAGAGCTTTGCTAGCGAAATACGCCAAAGGTAAATCGGTACTAAACACCTTCTGTTATTCAGGTGGTTTCTCCTTATATGCATTGGAGGCAGGCGCTGCATCTGTTATCTCTTTAGATGCATCGGCTAAGGCCATCGATTTAGTTAAGGCTAATATCGAATTAAACAAGATGCAAGGATTACAGCACGACGCCATTGTGGGCGAAACTCTTCCCTTTTTAAAGGCTAATGAGGATGAATTTGACATTATCGTATTAGATCCGCCAGCATTTGCAAAATCAATGAATGCGAAACATAAGGCGCTTCAAGGATATCAAAAGATCAACGAATTAGCATTGAAGAAAATCAAGAAAAATGGATTACTTTTTACTTATTCTTGTTCACAAGTCATCACGCGTGATTTGTTTTACAATATGCTCGTAGCAGCTGGAATTGCAGTAGGCAGAGAAATTCAGGTGATTCACCAAATGACACAATCCCCAGATCACCCCATTAACCTATTTCACCCAGAGAGTAATTACTTAAAAGGATTTGTACTCAAAGTATTATAATCAAAAAAGGCAGCTCTTTAGCTGCCTTTTTTACTAATTCACAAATCTAAAAATTCGATTCCAACGAATCTTATTCCACGAAATCAAAGGTTTGTTCGGATCAATCGACATCCAAACAAAGAACGCTTTTCCTACGATGTGATCTGAAGGCACGAAGCCCCAGAAACGAGAATCTGCTGAATTGTGGCGATTATCCCCCATCATAAAATAATAATCCTGTTTGAAGGTATAAGAAGTAATTGCTTTCCCTTCGATCGTTATTTGGTATCCATTAACGACCACATTCTTATTTCCTTCGTATTTCTGAATCGCTTCACTATACAAAGCTACATTTCCTGGAGTTAATGGAACTGTCAAACCTTTTGCAGGCACTTTCAGTGGACCATAAAAATCACGATTCCATTTAAATAAAGTCGTATCATGAGGGAAAATATCAATGAACGTAACACCCTTAGGATCCTTGAATAAGTTAACATCGAAGGATTTCTTGAATGGCAAGGCTTGAATCTCCTCCATCATCGCTTTCGAGGTATTTAACTTATATCCCCAAAGTACGTTTTGGGAATCTGGTTCTGCTAAAGGCAACCAATCGGCGGAATCATAACTCGCATCAGGCGAATTACGAATACCATATTCTTCAAAAAATTTATCCTCCAAATTCTCTTTTGTCTTCATGAAAATTGGGTGTTGCATGCGGACTGGATTCTCCATTGCTTTCCCATTCACGATCACTTGTTGATCACGGACTTCTAACACATCGCCAGGAGTCGCTACACAACGCTTCACATAAAAAGTACGTAAATCCACAGGAGCATCACCATCCTCTTCATAATTAGGCACGTTGAAAACAACTGCATCCCCTTGCTTGACAGAAGAGAACCCCGGAAGACGGAAAATAGGCAGATCTAGCCAACGTAAATAGGACGGAATATCGGTGAACCAAATCTTTTGATGCGTCAAGGGTAATTGTAATGGCGTTTTAGGCGTGCGAACCCCATAGTGCAACTTACTCACAAAAAGGAAGTCGCCTACCATCAAAGAACTCTCCATCGAGGGAGTAGGAATGGTATAGGCTTCAAATACAAAAAAACGAATTAATGTCGCTGCTACTACTGCAAATGCTACTGAATCCAACCACTCTCTAAAGGCTGACTTTTGTTTTTTAGGTGTTTCTTTCATCTTATTTTAACATATCGTCCATACCTAGGACTCCTTTTTTATCTTTAACCCACTCTGCTGCAATGACAGCTCCTAAAGCAAAACCCTCCCGGCTAAATGCCTCATGGGTGATTTCAATTTGATCTACTTTGGAAATATATTTTACCGTATGTGTTCCTGGCTTAATGGACTCCCGCTGAGACCAAATGGCTACCTCATTCGCACTAGGAATTTCATTGTTCACCCACTTATCTTTAGATGTATACGCATCAATTATACCCTCTGCAATCGTAATAGCCGTTCCACTTGGCGAATCTTTCTTCTCTAAATGATGTATCTCATTTGTATAGATATCGTATTCTTTGTGCGGCGCCATCAACTGAGCCAGCATCTTATTCAAGCGAAAGAATAAATTTACTCCAATCGAGTAATTAGAGGCATAGAAGAAAGTAGAATTCTTTTCTTTCGTCAATGCCTCTACTTCGGCCTTCATTTCTAACCAACCTGTCGTACCACAAACTACTGGAATCTGCTTGTTGATGCAAGTTTGGATATTCGAATAAGCAGAGGCAGGATTCGAGAATTCAATCGCTACATCAACATCAGCAGATGTCAAAGCCTGTAAATCTGCCTGATTATCGACATCTATTTTAGCTACGATCGTATGGCCGCGACCTAACGCTAAACGCTCGATTTCCTTGCCCATTTTACCATAACCAATTAAAACTATCTTCATTTTATTTAAAATTAAATGATAAAGTAAGTCCCGATACCAAACTTTGGGAAAATGGTTGGTAATCAACTTTGGGTTTAACCTGCAAGCTTATATCATCTGACACATCGAACGTTTTTAGGTGAGCACTTACATTCGCATCAATCACATTTAAAGTCCAAGCCAATACCATTCCTATGTACGTATAGTCTCGATTTCTTCGATAACCATCAGTTAATCTCTTCAATTGATTCACATCTAAATCCCGGATAGTGCCATCTTCATAAGGTACCTCAATCGTAGCGGGAGGTATGTATTTAGGATCCGAAATACGGGGTGAAACAATATAATAATACCCTCTGTACTTAGTATACCTCACATTATTCCAATTTGCAATCAAGCCTAACGTGACAAACGACCCCGCCACAAGTGGCAATTTCCAATATTGCCGATTATAGAGTTGCCCCCAGCCCGGAATAATGGCTGATTTTATAGTTGCTTGTCTAGGGATAATCTTAAAAGGTTTTACCTCAGTCTTTAAAATCACCGAATCCTTTATCTCCAAAGTTTCCTCTCTTGAATACAAGCTTAAAGGTAAAAGCAAAAAGAGTAACAAGATCCGAAAGTACATTATTGAACTTTGTTAAGAATGGCTACTAATTCTTCTTTCGTTTTAAAGCTTAATTTAATCTCCCCTTCCCCTTTCTCATTCATTTTCAAGGCTACCGGCGCCTTAAAGAAGGATTTCAATGTAGCCTGCCAAGCTTGTAGCTCTTGTGCAGTAACCTTTATAGTACTTGTAGCTGCGGCAGGCGTATCCATATTTCCAGACTGACGAACCGCATCCTCTAATCGACGAACTGACCATTCCTCTGCCAGGGCTTTTTGAAACAAGGTATTCTGCAAGGTTGAATCTTCCAATGAAATCAAACAACGCGCATGTCCCATGGATAACTTATTATCGCGAATAGCCACCTGAATATGCGGCGGCAATTTCAATAAACGCATATAATTGGTCACAGTTGACCTGTTCTTTCCTACTCGCGCCCCTAAATCTTCTTGTTTCAAATCACATTCTTCCATCAATCGCTTATAGGAAAGTGCAATCTCGATGGCATTCAAGTTCTCCCGTTGAATATTCTCGATTAAGGCCATCTCGATCATCTGTTGATCATTAGCTGTCCTAACATACGCCGGAATCGTCTTTAAACCTGCGATCTTAGTGGCTTGAAAACGACGCTCCCCAGAAATTAATTGGTATTTTTTAGCCGAAACCTTACGAACTGTAATCGGTTGAATAATTCCCTGAACACGAATGGATTCCGCTAATTCTTGCAAAGCCTCAGGTGAAAAAAATTCACGTGGCTGAAAAGGATTGGTTTCGATGAGCTCTAATGAAATCTCATCCATTAGGTTTACCCCTTCTAAACTTCCTGCAAAATCTGAAGGATTACGCGATAGCAAACCACCATCAGAATCCTCCAATAAGGCCCCTAATCCTCGTCCTAATCCTGTTCTCTTCTTTGCGTTTTCTTGCTTTGCACTCATATTTCAGAACCTATATAGTCACCAACAAACCGTTCTTACGAATGATTTCTTTGGCTAAATTTAAATAACTAATCGCTCCCTTGCTATCCGCATCATGTAAGATAGCCGGAACACCAAAACTCGGGGACTCAGATAACCGTATATTTCGAGGTATTATGGTCTCAAAAACCATATTTTTGAAATGTGAATTCACTTCATTCACAACCTGATTTGATAGACGTAGTCTTAAATCATACATCGTCAATAAAATGCCCTCAATTACTAAAGAGGTATTTAAACGTGATTGAATAATCTTGATGGTATTTAACAACTTGCCTAAACCTTCCAAGGCATAATATTCACATTGTACCGGAATAATCACCGAATCCGCTGCTGTAAGACTATTGATGGTAATTAATCCCAAAGAGGGTGAGCAATCCATAATGATAAAATCATATTGATCTTTCACAACCTCTAGGGCCTCTTTCATTTTGCGTTCCCGATTGTTTAAATTGATCATTTCAATCTCCGCACCCACTAAATCAATGTGCGATGGAATGATATCTAAAAAGGGAATCTCGGTAGGCAAAATACTTTCCTGTACACTGGAAAGACCCACC
>CAJCBY010000115.1 GCA_903960725.1 uncultured Cytophagaceae bacterium
ACATCCCGCATGCCTAGTAAGTGGCGGCGCATGAAGTTATTCACAGGTGCCATCATCGTCGCCGTTTTGGAGAAGACATTGATGTCTCCACTCCAGCCCATTCGCTCATTTCGGGCCGGGGTGTCCGTCGGAATCGATAGGAAATTAGAGCGCATCGACCAGGTGATGTTAGACCATAGTTTGTTTACTAAGGGATCCGAGGTCTCATATGAAGAGCTGATGTTTTTTACGGAGGAAAGCACGATTCCTGCTACTTGAGGTAGCTCAGGTGCCTTTTCTATTCCTGTAATTTCCAAGTAGCGGTAGCCGTGGAAGGTAAATCGCGGTTGAATGTATTCATCCCCCCCCTTCAAAATATGGATATCTTGCGCGAGAGCCGCCCGGATATTTTCGAGCATAATCATTCCTTTTTGGCCTGCGTATTCGGCTAAATCGGGGTATAAAACTTCGGCAAATCGCAGGGTGATAACTTGTCCAGGCTGACCGTTTTTGATGAAGATCTTAGGGAAGCCGACCATGTTTTGGCCCATATCATAGACAAAGACTCCTTTTCTGGGCTCTGCGATGGACTTCGCCTGCAATACTTGTTGCACCGTAACGCGGTCATCCAAGTGATTCACTAGTTTCATCCCTTGGTAATCGAGGGCGAAACTGTTGCCTTCTAGCCCGATTTTTGCGGCTGGAGACCAGTTTTTATCATTGAAATTTGTCGCTGACCAGCCTTCGATTTCTGCGTTTTTCCGCGCATCATAGACCTCGCCTTGGAAGAAACTTCCTACGCGAATGGGGCCATCCGTGAACGATTTCCAGGTGTTTGGATTCGTCTGAATAACCTGCTCTGTTCCGTCCGTGTAGCGAATTTCTAAAGAAGCCAAAAGGGATTGACGATCGCCAAAATAGTTCCAACTATCACCACTGTACGTAATATTACCACTCCACCAGCCTTCGCTTAACCAGGCTCCCCAGGCATTTTTGCCTTTGTTTAGTAATGACGTTACATCAAAAACCTGGTAGGTATGCGTCTTGTTGTATTGCGTTAATCCGGGATTAAAAAATTCGTCACCCACCCTTTTCCCATTTAAATACAACTCATAAATGCCGCGTGCTGTGGCATAAATGCGGGCACTTTTGATTGTTTTCCCAGTTGCTGCTGCGAATTCTGTACGTAACATGGGAGCTGCGTGACGACTTGGATTAGCTACACTAAACTTTCCAGAAACGGTGAAATTCTTGCCATCGAAAGGTACTTCTTTCCATAAACCTGGATTCTCGGAGGCCTGAAATAAGGGATTACTCGGCAGTCTAAAATTGCGAATAATCACATCAGAGAAACGCGCAGATTCACCCGTCTCTGTGGCAAATCCGATCTCTGAAAGCATGGGAAAACTAATGAAATTATTTCCTGCCCCAATCGGGTTTAAGTTTACGCCAGTTGCCGCGTAAGGGCTTGCATTTTTAGGTGTAGGATTAATCTTGTGAGCCTTGTCAACTACGTCGATGTAAAAGTCAAAAACCCCAAAATTACATTCCGCATATACCGTGTGTTTTTGAGATTTATTCGCTGCATTGATGATAGCTAATGGAATTTTAAAGCTTTTAAAGGCCTGATCTGCTCGGTCCTTTTTGTCATAACCTACCCGGTAAATATGTAAGTCAGCTTGTCCAGAATCGGATTTTGCTAGCCCAGAAAGATCTAATTCCAGCTTGATATAAGATTGATTAGGAGCGCTAGCCACGTCTTGAATATTCAGATTGCGGTTTTGCAACCGAGGATCATTCGCTCCAAAAACAAAGCCAGCCTTCGAACCTTGATCGATTTGAACACCGTATTGAAACTTGTAAACCGAAAGGTAATGGGTATAGAAATTCAAGTCATTGGATCCGATCCAATCGGCTCCTTTCCAAGCCTCGAGAAAAGGGTTCATTAGGCCTGTTTCGAAATTTGAAACCTGTGTCGATTTTTTCTTCGCGGCATCCCAAACCTCCAGCGTCCAGCGGTAAGCCGTTTTTGCCTTTAAGGCTTCTCCACTGTATTGAATTCCTAGCGAGATGTCTGTGCTTTGCTTTTTAGAATCCCAAACTGCGCGTCCAGTTTCGTCCTGCACCACAATTCGATACGCACTTTGTTTTTCGCCTCGAACAGTCGAATTCATCTGCCACGAAAAGCGGGGATGAGCTTCATCTAATCCGAGTGGAGCTTTTTGGTATTCTGTCTGTAAATGCTGGAGTTTAAATTGTGCTTGCGCTACAAAAGAAATGGCAAAAAGGAGGGATGCGAGGATCGATTTTTTCATTTTTCAATAGGTTTGAACCTAAATTACGAAAAGAAATCGACGGGTCTGTCCTCGGTAACCTAGGGACAGCA
>CAJCBY010000116.1 GCA_903960725.1 uncultured Cytophagaceae bacterium
AAAGGCTCGAGTGGAGTAATGGGCCCACGAGAACTATTGAGGAGTAAAATGGGCTTCTTGAAAGAGTCTATAAAATCAAAAGAAACCAATCCATGTGTCTCAGCAGTCAAGGGAATGTGTAAACTTAACAGGTCAGCTTGTTCGAAAATTTGCTCCATCGTAGCCGGAAAATCGACAGATGGGGCATATTTATCATAGGCTAAAATAGTCATACCGAAGCTGGATAGGCGGCACGCTACCGCTTTGCCCATATTTCCATATCCAATAATACCGATCGTCTTTCCTTTCAGTTCAAAACCTCGATTTCCTTCTCTTTCCCACAATCCGTGTCGCACCTCGGTGTCTGAAGTATGGAGTTTATGGGCAAGCGATAAAAGTTGTCCGATGACGTGTTCCGCCACCGCATCAGAATTGCCCTCATTAGCAGAGAAAACGGCAATACCTCGGGATAGGCAGGCGTCCACATCTAGTAAATCAAGTCCAGCGCCTGCACGCGCGATAAAAGTTAAAGCACTATCTGTAAGAATCTCTGCGGTAATTTTGAATTTGCTTCGAACAACTAATCCATCGAACGAAGGCAAAATCGACACAAACTCTTCAAGATTCATATCTGTGCGCGTTTCCACCTCGAATCCCAAATTCGTTAGTCCTTCTGTCATCGAAGGATGAACCTCGTCGACGATTAAGACTTTACGCATTCATTCGATTTTTTACAAGATCTAATGCTAAAAACAAGGCCTGTAAGAAAGAACCTGGATCTGCTACGTTTTGGCCAGCGATATCATACGCCGTTCCATGATCTGGGGACGTACGAATAACCGGTAATCCTGCCGTAAAATTCACCCCAGAATCAAAAGCAATGTATTTAAAGGGAATTAATCCTTGATCGTGGTACATTCCTAAAACCCCGTCAAAATCCTTGAATTGTGCTTTTCCGAAGAATCCATCCGCCGGATAAGGTCCAAAAACCAAGTTGCCCTTAGTTCTAAATTCATCCACTACCGGTTGAATAATCTCCAATTCTTCTTGACCTAGCAATCCCGACTCACCCGCGTGTGGATTTAAACCCAACACGGCTAAACGAGGTTTGTCAATGGAGAAATCCTCCTTTAAACTCTTCAAGAATAAGGTGATTTTTGTACGCAATAAATCAGCGCTTAAAGCCTTAGAAACATCTAAAAGCGGAATGTGGCCCGTGGCTACTCCCATTCTAAATCCGTCTGAAACCATCATCATTAAAGATGATTTCGCCTCGAAGCGATCCGTTAAATATTCCGTGTGTCCTGGGAAATTAAACTCCTCGGATTGGATGTTGTGTTTATTGATAGGAGCGGTGACAAGTGCGGAAATTAGTCCGCGATCTAGGTCGTTAGCGGCTCTTTCCAAGCAATCAAAAGCAGCTTTTCCGGCTTCTTTGGTCTCTTTTCCGGGTTCGACTTCCGTAGAAGCATCGTCCCAACAGTTGATGACAAAGCTTTCACCCGATTTGGCTTCGGACGCCTCTTTGATGACGGCGATTGACCACTCTTTTAATTCGAATTTTTGGCGGTAAAAATCCAATACTTTGGCAGAACCATAAATCACCGGTGTGCACCACTTTAATAAGCGAGGACTAGCTAAGGATTTCAAGATTACTTCCGGTCCGATTCCGTTGTAATCCCCTAACGTGATACCGATGATGGGTTTCATAAAAAGCAATTTTTTGTTCGACCTGCAAGTTAAGAAAATTCACTTGAAGGCGGTAGAATTATTTTTCGTGGTAACGAACCTAATAATAATGGTATTTTTTTAAGTTTTGCCAAATAAAATACCGTTTTTCATGCGATTTTCACAATATATTTAGCATTTTTGTTAGAATCTCCTACTTTATTGATTATGCCAAAATCATACGTTAAGAAAATCTCTAGCCTATTAATCGCTAACCGCGGTGAGATCGCTATCCGAATTATGCGTGCTGCCTCCGAATTAGGAATTCGTACGGTTGCCGTATATACTTTCGAGGATCGCTATTCATTGCACCGCTACAAGGCGGATGAAGCCTACCAAATCGGTAAAGATGATGAACCCCTAAAGCCCTATTTGGATATTGAAGGGTTGATTTCGTTGTGTAAATCAAAGAAAATTGAGGCAATTCATCCGGGGTATGGTTTTCTTTCTGAGAATGTAGTTTTGGCGACGCGTTGCCGAGAAGAAGGTATCGTTTTCGTGGGCCCATCCCCAGAAGCGATGAATGCGCTCGGCGATAAGGTGGCGGCGAAAGTAGCAGCTTTAAAGGCCAATGTGCCCATGATTGAGGATTCGAAGGGTGATTTATCAGATTATTCTTTGGCCCTATCCGAAGCGAAACGTATTAAATTCCCCGTGATGGTGAAAGCGGCTGCCGGTGGTGGTGGACGCGGAATGCGCGTAGTAAGATCGGAAGAGGAATTAGAAAAGGCGTACCAAGAGGCGAAGAATGAGGCGAAAAATGCCTTCGGAGATGACACCTTGTTTATCGAGAAATTCATCGATGATCCGAAGCACATCGAGGTGCAATTATTAGGTGATCAGCACGGAAATTTAGTGCATTTGTACGAGCGCGATTGTTCGGTACAAAGACGTTTCCAAAAAGTGGTCGAGATCGCTCCTTCTTTTGGCTTAAAAGAAGAAACAAAACAGAAATTATACGCTTACGCGCTTTCCATCGGTAAAGCCGTGAATTATTATAACGCAGGTACGGTAGAATTCTTAGTCGATAAAGACGAAAATATCTACTTCATCGAAGTAAATCCGCGTATTCAAGTAGAACATACGATTACAGAAGAGGTGACGGGCATTGATATTGTCCGCACACAGATCCTAATCGCCCAAAATTATAAGTTATCTGATCCCGGCATTTTCATCCAAAACCAAGCGGACATTCCTTTAAAAGGCTTTGCCATCCAATGCCGTATCACGACGGAGGATCCAGCGAATGGATTTAAACCTGATTTTGGAACCATCATCGCCTACAGAAACGCAGCCGGTTTCGGCATTCGTTTGGACGAAGGATCGTCGTATCCCGGAGTAAAAATTTCCCCTTATTTCGATTCCATGTTAGTGAAGGTGTCAGCTAAAGGCCGCACGCTTCGCGGTGCGTCCGAACGCTTAAACCGCGCCCTAACTGAATTCC
>CAJCBY010000117.1 GCA_903960725.1 uncultured Cytophagaceae bacterium
GCTGGAGGATATCCTCTATATTGAGGGTTTAAAAGATTACATTAAAATCCACCTAAGAACTCAAAAATTCCCTGTTGTTTGTCGGATGACGATGAAATCGATCGAGGAAAAACTGCCGTTTACGGATTTCGTTCGGGTGCACAAATCGTTCATCGTTTCACTCAGCAAAATGGAGTCTATTCGAAGCCAAAAAATCAAAATTGGAGAGAACCACATTCCGATCAGTGAAAGTTATTCTGAGCAATTTTATCAAATCATCGGCTATCAAAAGCAATAAATTGTACCTTTGAGAATTGACCGAACTATCACGCATGTCCATTCTTAAAAAATTAGCCGGCGAAACCCTATCCTATGGATTCAGTACGATCCTCGGTCGCTCGCTAAATTTTTTGTTGGTTTTTATCCACACCGCAGCCTTTATGCCGGCTGCTTTGGGTGTTAACGTAAAACTCTATGGTTACGTGGCCATCGCTAATATCATCTATACCTACGGCATGGAAACAGCCTATTTCCGCTATGCGAAAGAGGCCCCAGAACGCTACTACAATATCATTTTATCAGCCATCATCCTAACCTCCGGGCTATTTACTGTTGGCTTATTTATCTTTGCTGACCCTTTGATGGCACAATTAGGCTATGAAGGCAAAGGTCAATTCATGCGTTGGTTAGCCTTGATTTTAGCCATCGATGCGGTAACAGCGATTCCGTTTGCCCGTCTTCGATTAGAACAAAAAATTCAATTATTCGTCAAGGCAAAAATTGTCTCCATTCTTATTAATGTAGGATTGAATCTGTTTTTTTTAGCCCTTTTGAAACCGATGCACGAAGGTCATTGGGGACCTACTTTTTTGCAGAATCTCTATTTCCCAAGCATCGGAGCCGGTTATATTTTCTTAGCTAACTTACTAGCAAATGCAAGCCTCTTTTATTGGCTGCGCTCCTCATTTACTGATTTCAACTGGACATGGGACGGTGCCGAATTAAAGAAGTTATGGGTGTATTCCTATCCCATCATGTTCATGAGTTTAGCGGCGATGTTTAACTTGATGTTTGACCGATTACTGCTGGAAGAATTTCTTCCAGCCGGCTTCTATCCGGGTAGAAGTTCTGAGGATGCGTTAGGTATTTACGGTAATTGCTACAAACTATCCGTGTTCATGAGTCTAGCGATTCAAGCCTTTAAATATGCAGCCGAACCCTTCTTTTTAGGTTCTAAATCTGCTGAAAATTCCCAATCAAACTTAGCCCTTGTCAGCCATTGGTTCGTGATTGTTTGCTTGATTCTTTGGGTAGGCGTGAGTTCTAATTTATTCTGGATTCAAGGACTATTTTTGCGTCAATCCGTCTATTGGGAAGGCATCGGTGTGGTACCTGTTTTATTGCTAGCTAATTTATTTTTAGGGGTTTATTATACGCAATCGGTTTGGTTTAAAAAGACGAATAGAACCTATATGGGAACAGTAATTACGGTGACGGGTCTAGCCGTTACACTGGTAGGAAACGTCCTATTTATCCCCGTTTATGGCTACATGGCCTGCGCTTACTCTTTCCTAGTATCTGCTATGGTTATGACTTTATTGTGTTATGCAGGGGGCCAAAAATTCGACCCCGCACCCTACCGCTGGATGGCAGCGATAGGGTATATTGCTTTAGGGGTTTTGGCGATTCAATCCGGAACCATGCTAGCAAGCTTACAAATTCCATTACTCATCAGCCAAAACATCGGATTTATTTGTATTTTGGCCTACATTATTTTCAAAGAATTCTCCTGGAAAAACGGTAAACCCAGCATAGCCCTGAAATGAAAAGTGAACTAAAAATGCAATACCTAAGCCTCAAGCTGAAAATCAGCGGGATGGTAGCGCGTTTACAGGAATTTCAAGGCACGCTCGTTCAAAAACAGGCTGAATTAGATGATCTCCAACAAAAATTAGCCCTGAAATCAGAGGAACTAGTGAAAACCCAAAGGCGGCTAAAAGAATTGGAAAAAAACTTTAAAAAATCAGATAATTTCGCTAAAATTGTAGCTAGTACAGATAACACAGCAGTTCCCACCGCTGAGTTGAAACAAAAGTTAGAAGAATATATTACAAAAATAGATCATTGCATTGACCAATTACGCAATCCATGAATCCTAAAATCCCTTGTAATCTACTAGTAGGCATACAAAGTATCGCCTTGAAGGTTAGTCCGGGAGAGGAATCATGTGCAAGAAATGCAGCATCATTAGTGAACAAGCTTGTTCGTTATTACGAAAAGCAAACAAATAGTTCAGATCCCGCAGCCGTAATGGCGATGGTGGCACTCGATTTAGCCATGTGTGGTTTGAAATTTGAAGCAGAACACAATTCGCTCCAGGCCGACGTGCTGGATGAAAACAACGAATTGTTAACTCTAGCGGCTGAGTTCACAGTATAATTTTCCTTTTCTTTCGATTTTTCCGGGAACCAATGTATAAACACACATTCGTTCTATATGTCCACGATATTAACTTTTATTATCCCACTTTTAGCTGCGGCTGGAGGTTTATTTGCCGGGAAAGTAGTCTACTCGAAGGTAAATAAAAACATCGAAGGGGATGCCCAACGCAAGGCGGATGACATCCTAAAGAATGCAGAAATCACTGCAGAAAACATCAAAAAAGACCGCATGTTAGAGGCGAAGGAAAACTTCCTACGTCTACGTGCTGAATTCGATGAAGAGTCTCAAAACAAAAAAGGTATTCTTTTAGAAAACGAGCAAAAACTACGCGAGAAAGAGCGCACGTTAGCCCAACAAGCGGAACAACAACGCGTAGCAGAACAGGAGCTTAATTCGGCAAAACAAAGTGTTCAATCGAAAGAGGAAAACTACCGTAAGAAGCTTGAAGATGTAGAGAAGAAACGCGAAGAAGCAGAAGCGATGCTCGCGAATCAGATTAGCCAACTAGAGAAAATTGCGGGTCTTTCTGCCGACGAAGCACGCCAACAAATTATGGATGCTTTAAAAGCGGAAGCAGAATCGAAAGCAAGTTCTTTAGTGAAGCAAGCCATCGAAGAAGCGAAATTAACCGCCACGAAAGAAGCGAAGAAGGTCGTAATCGAAACGATTCAACGTACGGCTGCTGAAAATGCCATCGAAAACTGTGTTTCTGTTTTCAACATTGAATCAGATGACATCAAGGGTAAAATTATTGGTCGTGAAGGCCGTAACATTCGTGCGCTAGAAGCAGCAACGGGTGTGGAATTTATCGTGGATGATACGCCAGAGGCAATTATCATTTCTGGATTTGATCCAGTGCGTCGTGAGATTGCGCGTTTATCTCTTCACAGATTGGTACAAGATGGACGTATTCACCCGGCTCGTATCGAGGAGGTCGTGAACAAAACCCGTAAGAACATTGACGATGAGATCATCGAAATAGGAGAGAAAACGGTGATTGACTTAGGCATCCACGGTTTACATCCAGAATTAATTAAGATGATCGGACGTATGCGTTTCCGTTCTTCTTATGGCCAAAACCTCTTACAACACTCCCGCGAAGTCGCGAAGTTGTGTGCAACGATGGCCGCTGAATTAGGATTAAATGCGAAACTAGCGAAGCGTGCGGGTCTATTGCACGATATTGGTAAGGTTTGGCATGAAGAACCAGAACTTCCTCACGCATTGCTAGGAATGGAACTGGCTCAGAAATACAAAGAGCATCCAGAAGTATGTAATGCGATCGGAGCTCACCACGACGAATGTGAAATGACTTCGATGATCTCCCCTATCATTCAGGTGTGTGATGCGATTTCTGGTTCTCGTCCAGGCGCGCGCCGCGAGATGATGGAGTCCTACATGAAGCGTCTTCGTGATCTAGAGACTTTAGCTACTTCATTCGATGGAGTTCAGAAGTGTTATGCAATCCAGGCGGGTCGTGAGTTGCGTATCATGGTCGATTCAGAGAATGTAAGTGACGAAAAGGCATCGAACTTATCGTTTGACATTTCTCAGAAAATCGAGAAAGAGATGCAATATCCAGGTCAAATCAAAGTAACGGTTATTCGCGAAATGCGCGCCGTGAACTTTGCAAAATAGGATCGAAATCGAGTATATTTATGGCGCCACCCTGCGGGTGGCGCCATTTTTTTTACACTACAATGCTAGAGATAAAAGCCCCCCTAACCGACGCAGACTGGAAAGCCTATTACGCCTTGCGCTTTAACGTGTTGAGAGAACCTTGGAATCAACCTTTGGGCTCTGAAGTGCTCGCCGATGAGGACCAAGCCATTCATGCGATCGCTGTCTCGGGGGAAAAAGTTGTAGGCGTAGCGCGTATGCATGAATCCGCTGTTAATCAAGGTCAAGTACGTTGTGTAGCCATTGCTACAGCCGCTCAAGGAAAGGGAATTGGTAAAGCGATTATTGCTTACCTAGAGGAGAAGGCAGCGCAAAAAGGCTGGAAAGAAATCGTATTAGAGGCAAGAGAAAATGCGGTGCCCTTTTACCAAGCAATTGGGTATGCAATTGTAGCGGAATCCTATCTGTTGTTCGGAGAAATCCAACATTACCGCATGAAAAAAGCGCTAAACCTTCCGGGATAGCGCTTCGTATATATTTCTAAAGACTAGTGTGAATGCTCTAAACCTTGAGCACTCGGAATCTGGTTGAATTCAATTCCGGGTTTACGCGCATCTTTGAAGGCTGCCTTCGGTTTGA
>CAJCBY010000118.1 GCA_903960725.1 uncultured Cytophagaceae bacterium
AGACGAAAGCAATCAAGAGGAAAAATTTGTCCCGCTCAGCATTGCCTACTTGAAGAGTCTTTAGAATTTAATGTTATAGGCAACATAGGGAATAGCTCCGGTTCCATCTCCGAAGGTTGGTGTTAAAAAACCAACGTCGAAGGCGGAGCGTTCTAGTAAAATTCTTACGCCTCCGGATAGAATCCCATTATACGCTGTTGAGGAATTTAAGAATTGACCATTCGAGTCATAATTCACGGTCTTGTTAGAGAAAAACCAGTTCTCTGTGAGTAACATGACTTTATTCGAAATACGTGTCATCCCTGAAAAAGTGAACAACGGATTTTTCGCAAATTTCCAGTTGTAATCATCTCTCCCAAAACCTGTATTTTCGTTATTAGCCCCTAATCCGGCGTTTAGCGTTAGGTTATGTTCTTTTGTTCCATAGGTAACGGATCCGTAACCTGTACCTACACCAAAATTCAATCCTCTAATCAGGGATGTTGCAAAGAGTATACCACCACCCACATGTACCTTTTCAGACACTTGATAACCTATTTTAGGCGTGATAAACAGCGCAAAAGGGATAACTAAACCACCTCCAATGGAGAAATGATCATTTAAACCAACTTGGAAGGAGTTTACTAAGAAGAGTGCATTTTGGTAGTACTTTTCCCCTTTTTTCAGCGGAATAGCAGATGGGGCAAAGAAATAGCGAGATGGATGTGGGTTAGGCGTTCGATCATTTCCATCCTTTGAAATCATATTCATCGACTTGATGGTAGACCAAGCTAACGTGACTTTCCCTAAATCTTGCGTGGCCACCGTTACTTCTGCATCTGATTTTTGGATGAGTTGCCCTTTAATTAGCTTGCCATTTTTTAATTCTAATTGAACATAGGTAGAATCTTGCGACTTCGCTGCGAAGGTGAACAAGAGGAAGAAAACGAATAAGAGCTTTTTCATTCTGCTGCAGTTTGAATTAATGTTTTAGTAAATACTTCGATGGGTTCGGCCCCAGAAATACCATATTTCCGGTCAAAAACGAAGAAAGGTACGCCCCGCACGCCTAAATTTTCCCCTTCTTGAATATCTTGTTTTATGCGGTAAGCATAATTTTCATCCTGTAAGGCATTGATTATTCCTTCACGCTCTAGTCCTATAGCCTCTCCACACTCCACGAGTGCTTCATTCTTTGCCAGGTTTTTGCCTTCCATAAAATAGGCTTGAAATAAGCGTTCCTCTATGGCATCGCCTTTTCCTTGGTCTTTTGCGTATTGGATGAGGTGGTGGGATTTAATGGAATTGGCGACTTTGGCCTGATCAAAATCATAGCGCAAACCCACGGCCTCTGCCATCTGAGAAACACGATCATGCATCACTTTTACCTGCTCACGAGAAATGCCTTTGCGCTCAGCTAAATAGGTATACACGTTTGTTTCTTCTCCTAAATCCATTGGAATCGTAGGGTCTAATTGAAAACTTTTCCACTCAATTTCCACCTCGTCTTTTCCTGGGAATGTTTCCAATGCCTTTTCTAAATGCCTTTTTCCAATGTAGCAAAAGGGGCACATAATATCACTCCAAATCTCAATTTTCATTTTTGCACCTGATTTATCTACAAATCTCACTGCTTTATCTCAAATATCGATCAATAAACCTGAATATTTTTCAATTTTGTGCATTAAATATATAACCAATGATCAATTCAATCGGCCTAAGTTTATTATCATTATCACCAGCAGCATCTTCTAACAACGGTTTATTAACAGCACATTTTGATAATGTGCTAGGTACGTCGCTTGATTTAAAAATCATCGCGTCCTCTGAAGCCGCTGCTTCCACTGCAGAATCCAAGGTGTTAGCAGAGATTAATCGCCTAAATGACATTCTTTCCTCCCGTGAATCTTCGGAGTTTAATTTGTGGCGCTCGACTCGCGGAGGATCCATCGAAATCTCTTCCGAATTACGCGAGGTGTTACAGCTTTTCGAAGAATGGAATGTAAAAACGGACGGAGCCTTGAATCCCGCGTCTGAACATATTGCCAAATTATGGACGTCTAAAATTCCGTCTACTTCAGATTTAGCGATGGCAGTGCAGGAAGTAAATCAACCGCACTGGTCACTAGATGAAAATGGAGCGACGCGCTTAACGGAGACCGAATTAAAGTTACACAGCTTCACGAAGTCCTATGTGATGGAGAAAGCGGCAACGGAGGCGATGAAAGAAGACGGAGTGGCTGGTGTGGTCGTGAATATAGGAGGGGATTTCGTGGTGAAAGGGGATTGGACGGAGAAAATAGGGGTGTCTGATCCTAGAAATGCGGGGGAGAATGCGAAGGTTTTAGGCTATATCCAAGTGAATAATCAAGCTGTGGCGACATCGGGCGATTACCGCAGAGGCTCGGATATCGATGGGATGCATTATTCGCACATCATGGATCCACGGACGGCGGAACCGGCAGCGGACGTGATTTCGGCGACGGTGGCGCATGAGGATGCGGTGACAGCTGGGGCTTTAGCGACGGCATTTAACGTGTTAGGCGTGGAGGCTTCCATTGATTTAGCTGCGCAGTATCCTGACGCATCGTATTTTATCGTGGACAAAGAAGGAGCGGAATTTAGAAGTGAAAACTGGCCGGCGACATCGTCTGA
>CAJCBY010000119.1 GCA_903960725.1 uncultured Cytophagaceae bacterium
GTTCGCTCCACTCCTAGTGCCTCTATGACATCTGAAGTTTCACGCAATCCCGCCGTATCCACCAATCGGAATTTAATTCCACCTAGGGTCCATTCGTCCTCGAGGGAATCACGTGTAGTTCCGGCGATGTCAGAAACAATGGCACGATCCTCGTTTAATAAGGCATTTAAAAGGGTCGATTTGCCTGCATTAGGTTTCCCGACAATCACCGTTGCGACTCCGTTCTTCACTGCATTCCCGGCTCTAAAACTGGAAACCAACGGACGAATATTCGTTAATAATTGATTAACCAGAGCTTCTAAATCTTTGCGATCCGCAAATTCCACGTCTTCTTCACCGAAGTCTAATTCGAGTTCGATTAATGACGCAAAATGAATTAATTCTTCCCGTAAAGCGGCTAATTCTTTCGAAAAACCACCGCGCAATTGATGTAGGGCGGCATTTTGGGCGGCGGCAGAATCGGCGGCGATGACGTCAGCTACCGCTTCGGCTTGGGCTAGGTCGAAGGCTCCGTTTAGGAAGGCGCGCTGGGTAAATTCGCCGGGGCGAGCGAAGCGAGCCCCCTGTTCTACAAACAATTGCAAGATACTCTCTTGGATGAAAGGGGAACCGTGGCAGGATATTTCGACCACGTTTTCCTTCGTGTAGGAACGGGGAGCAATGTATAAACTAGCGACCACCTCGTCATAGACACGACCAGCAGACTCGATACGACCATAATGAATCGTATGAGAAGCTTGAATGGCGAGATCTTTGGGCTTGAATACGTTATTCACGATTTCGATTGCTCGATCTCCTGAAAGACGTATCACCCCGATCGCTCCTACCCCTGCGGGCGTCGCTAAGGCTACAATCGTGTCGCTAAAATTCATGTATTACAGTAAATTCGTCAATTTCATCGCGACAGACATATCGCCAGAGATTTTTACTTTACCCGTCATTACAGCCATCATAGAATTCAATTCACCGTTTAAGATCGATGTGAAAGTTTCCTCTGTGGTTGAGATGGTACAATCTGAATCTAAGTTTTCATTTGAAACTGACCCATCAGCTCCTACTACGATGATTCCACCTGGAAAAGCAAATTTAAAAGATACGCCTTGCCCCCCTTTTTGGGCTGCTAAAGCAATAATACGATCGTTAATTTCTTGAAATGTCATGTTATATAAATTAAAGCGCAAAATTAATTCATTTTCATCAAACTACACGTTTCGATGGCAAATTGAGGTAAAATCACAAAAAGTACATTGATCTAAATTTGCCGTTTTTTCGAAGACAGTCTCTTCAGAAACTAATTCATCCACCCAATATTTAATCAATGCGTTCGATTCTTGTATAAAAGCACCATCCGATTCTCCCTCACTAAACTCCAAAGGCGAACTGATTAATTGATCTTTGAAATTTCGAAAGGAAATAATACCGGGTTCGATGGTTAGATTATCCAATACAATACCTTGTAAAGCCTCAATACGCTCCTCAGGGTCTTTTTGCAATTCCATTTTCACTAAAAACTTATACATCCACAACTGGAATAGTTTAGCTTTCAATTCTTTATCTTGAAGCGTTTCGGCTAAGCTTTCGCCCGCTTTGACATCTTTTTTCTCCACCTTGCCCGTTTTATAATCGACAATTCGCAAAACAGATTCCCCTTTCAAGTCCATTCGATCGATTCGACCTTTCATCTTAACAGGCCACATTTCTGAACCAACCGGAATCATAACGGTGGTCTCCAGCTTTTGTTCAACAGCGAGTAATTTAATTCGCTCCGGATACCACGTACTTGATTGATCAAAATAACTTCCTAACAAGGTTTTGGCCACATCCTGCAACACATAATTAAAACCTTTCTCCACTTCAAAATTCCCCTCTTTCTCCCGTATTTCAGCCATGGCTTGTGCTAGCAAGGGCTCTATTAGCGCTTTTTTTTCTGTTACAGAAAGGCCATCTTCCCAGCCTCCTGCTTCGATCAACTGAGAATCGACTAATTCCAACACTTTATGTAGCCAGGTACCAAAAACATCAGCCCCCATCTCATCCTCCCGTTGTTTCTCCTGTTGGAGGTTGACAATTTGGGAGAAATAATACTTCAACGAACAGCTCGCAAACATGGCAACAGAAGACGGAGAAAATCCTCTGTTCTCTAGGATATCTTTGATTTGAGCAATTAATTCCGGCGTTTTCGCGATGCGATGTTCAACCTCCTCTTCCACTACGTGATCCGCATTAAATTGAATGGTGGGCTCAATTAGTTCCAAATTAGGATTCAGCTTGGACCAATCAAAACGGATTTGGCGAATAAATCGACTCACTTCTGCAGACGACGATTCATTTTGAACATAGACTAGAACGGCCTCTTTAGGACGTTGAAGCAAACGGTAAAAGTGGTAACTCGTTACGGCATCCGCCTGGGTAAAAGTAGGCAAAGAGAAGGCAGACATATTAGCAATATCCACCGGAATCAAACTTTCCCGCTTCCGTGTTCCTGGCAAACTTCCCTCATTTAGGGATAAAACAATGACGCGATCAAAATCCAAAGTACGGGTCTCTAATAAACCCATTACGTGTAGTGAACGATTTTCCGCCCCTTCGAAGGTCATCTTCTGTTGCTGCAAAAGCTGCTTGCAAAGCGCCTGACCACTTTTAACCGAAATAAACGAATGAATGGTGGCTAATTCCTCTAACTTATCTAAAACAGTTAAAGCTTGCAAAATGGCCTGGGACTCCGCATCCCAATCCTCCTTATCTGTCTTGTATAAGATATCCGTTAGCAAACGAATGAGCGTTTGCAGGCACTCTAGAAAGCTAGATTGAGCCGAAATAAAGATATTTCCTCCCGCCGGCACTTGAGCTAAATACAAATCCGTTTCCTTCCAAGAAGGCACCTTGATAGAATGCATTAGAGGGTGTTCTTTCAAGGATTTAACTAAGCTAACAGGGTATTTTTCCAAAGGTACTAATGACCACCAAAGCTCAATCAACGAAAATACCTGCGACTTCTTCAACGAATAACCCATCGTAATATTCAATCGATCCTTGAACTCCCCTAAATAAGGCATCAGCGAATCCAATAGACTCTCGTCGCCTAATACCAAAGCCACCTGTTCCAGATCTCCATGCTCCTCTTGCCACGCTCTAATTTGTTCTATAGCCACAAAAATTTGGGCTGACGGATTCGCTAAACCGATAATTTCCACTCGTTTGGGCTTATCTAATAAATCCCGCTCCATCCAATGAAAGGCTCCACGGGATAAATACGCTGGATTAACCGGATTAGAATAATCCCTTAACCAATTTCCCGCCCGATGGAACCTATTTTTCAGGTAATATTCATCCACATCCCAAAGCGTCTGCGCCACATTCTCCTTCAACAGCAAACGAATAATGGACTCCTCGGATTTAGACAGCGCATTAAAACCGACAAAATAAATCTGCTTAAATCCAAGCGACTTACCTGCCTCTAAAAGTTCCACTAATTTTCGATAGGCTAAACCTCGGTACGTGGTCCCTTTAACTTCTAACCTACTTTTAAGGCGAATGTATACCTCTAAAAGGGAGTCATATAGCTTGAAATAAGCTTGCGTATTCGGGGTAATCCAAGTACCAGCCTGCTCCTCCCCATATTCCTCGCCCCAGCGTTCAATCGACTTTGCTTCTGAGAGAAAGGTAAATAAAGACGAGGGATCCACTAAATAGAGATCGAGGGTATCGAAATCCTTTAACATCATTTGGCCCCACGTGGCAAATCGGTCAAAGTCGGTATTAGGATCGACCTCCTTAAAACAAGCATAAGCTTCAAACAACAAATCAATCGGATCCTCAAGAACGGAATCCGTCATTTGCAGCGCAAATTCTTCAATCGTAAAAAAGGATGGGGATAGAAAAGGTCTATCCCCCCTAATCGCTAATTCTTTCTTTAGGTAAAGAATACCCCGTTGAGAGGGCATTACTACAGCGATATCTTTCAGCTCCTCGATACTATGGGACTGAAAAAGATGATCTGCTGTTTTACCTAAAAATGTCTGCATTACAGATTTCCCTTTTTCATTTCTTTCACCGCAAAATCAACTGCACGAGCCGTGAAGGCCATATAGGTGAGTGATGGATTTTGGGTAGAAGTAGACGTCATACAAGCCCCGTCCGTCACAAAAACGTTCTTTACGTGGTGCATTTGGTTCCACTTATTTAAAAGCGAGGTCTTCGGATCTGAACCCATTCTCACTCCACCCATTTCGTGGATATCTAATCCAGCAGGTGCATGGGTGTCGCGCGTCTTTATGTTCTTGAAGCCCGCTTTCTCGTACATTTCGGTAAATTGATCGATAAAGTCTTTGACCATCAAGTCATCGTTATTATCGTAACTCACATCCATGTGCAATAATGGCATACCCCAGTCATCTTTTTTCGTTGCGTCCAAAGTCACTTTATTACTTTCCTTCGGAATCGTTTCTCCCATCATGTGCGATCCAGCATACCA
>CAJCBY010000120.1 GCA_903960725.1 uncultured Cytophagaceae bacterium
GGGCGAAAGTTTGAGCTATGCTTTGCATGGGGCACAGCAAGGGGCCTTTGTGTTTGTGATTGAAGGCGCGATCGAAGTGGCTGGGGAGAAACTGGGACGCAGAGATGCGATCGGGATTTCGCAGACGGATACGATTGAAGTAACTGCTGTGAATACAGATACGAAGGTGTTGTTGATCGAAGTTCCGATGGTCTGGTAGATTTAACTTTAGGATAATATTTACATAATCAGGAGTTTATAGTGATGGCCTATTTTTGGTAAACCAAATAGGCAAACATGGGCCGTCATTCTCAACCCACCTACAAAACAATCGTTATCTCTGACTTGCATTTAGGTAGCAAGGGAGCTAAAGCAGCCGAGGTAAACGAATTCTTAAGCGCACATTCGTGCCACAAACTCATCTTAAACGGCGATATCATCGACGGCTGGCAACTGAAAAAAGGAGGCAGCTGGAAGAAGAAGCATACCGGTTTTTTCCGTTGTGTGTTAAAGATGATGGACAAGTGGGATACGGAGGTGATTTATTTGCGTGGGAATCATGATGATTTCTTGGAGCAAGTGCTTCCGTTGAAAATTGGGAAGCAGTTTTCGATTCGCCAGGACTATATGTTGAAGAGTTTTGGGAAGAAATACTTCATCACTCACGGCGATATTTTCGACAGCATTACCAGCCAAATGAAATGGCTTGCCTATCTGGGCGATATCGGCTACACGTTCTTGTTGTGGTTGAATAAATGGTACAATCAATACCGAACTTGGCAAGGGAAGCCTTACTACTCTTTATCGCAGGTGATTAAGCAAAAGGTGAAGGCGGCGGTGAATTTTATCTCGGATTTTGAGGAGAAATTAGCGGAGTTAGCGAAGGCCAAAGGCGCAGATGGCATCATCTGTGGCCATATCCACAAGGCTGAAATCAAAATGATCGACGGAATTGCGTACATGAATTCTGGCGATTGGGTCGAATCTTTAACGGCCTTAGTGGAAACACACCAGGGGGAATGGCAAATCATTGAATTCCCGAACTACGATTTAAAAGCAGAGTTAACCGAAATTTTAGGCGAGGCAATCGCTATAAAAGCCGCATAAGATGGGAAAATTCATATTCACGGTTCAGGGCGAGGGTCGCGGGCATTTAACCCAAGCGATTTCATTTACACAAATTGCACGCGAGGCAGGTCACGAAGTAATAGGCTATGCGGTGGGATCCTTTCAGGGTCGAAAAATTCCGTCATTTTTCCTGGATTTTATAGGCGATACTCCCTTGTTACAATACAATAGTCCGTCGATTATTTTTGGTAATGGAAAGTCTGTACAATTAGCTAAAACGGCGATGCAGGCGGTGACGAATTTCAAAACTTTTTGGAAGAGCGCAACGCAGCTGGAAGAGTTCATTGAAGAACTAAAACCAGATGGAATTATCAACTTCTATGAATCCATTACAGGATTATACAAATTAAAGTCAAGATCAAAAGTCCCTACCATGTCCGTGGGGCATCAATATTTATTGCTAAACAAGAACTTCGTAAGTTTCCCGGAGAAGAAGATCGACCGGATCCTTTTAAATATGAATACGATGATTACGTCCATCGGTTCTAAGAAGTTATTAGGCTTATCCTTCCGACCAATCGATAATGACGAGAAAATCGAGGTGGTACCACCGCTTTTGCGTCAGCAAGTAAAAAGCATTGTTCCGAAAGCGGGCGAGCGTTGGTTAGCGTATTTAACACACTTCCGTTTATCTGAAGATATTATGGCGTGGTCGAATGCGAATCCGGAGGTGAAGTTGGATTGTTTTTGGGATAATCCAGCGCGTAGAGAGACCTATCACTATTCTGATTCGCTAACGTTTCATCCGATTGACGCAGAGAATTATTTGGCCAAAATGACTGAATGTGCAGGTTTAATCTCGACCGCTGGGTTTGAATCTGTTGCCGAGGCGATGTATTTAGGAAAGCCGGCGATGATGGTTCCCGTACCTAATCACATCGAACAAATGATCAACGCATACGATGGGGAATTATCAGGAGCGGGAATCGGGGCTTCGACCTTCGATTTAAGCATTTTCAAGAACTACCTTCCCTCTCACGTTTCCGTGCAAGAACAGTACCAGGAATGGGTTTCGCAATCACAGCGTTTAATGGCAGGGCATTTAACCGATTTAATCGCTCAACCAGTTTACGTAACGAACTTCAGCCAAAACCAAGGAACGGGGTTGTCTGGCATGTTAGGCAGACGACGATTCCGCTGGTCACGTTAAATATTCACCAAAAGGGAGCCTATGAGCTCCCTTTTTTATGATTTGTTAATAATAACTTCATCATTCAACAATAGGGTACAATTTTAAAGCCCCTAGTTTTGTACAGATACATAGTTCTATTAAATGAATAGAAGATCCCTTCTACAAACCTTGGGATTAACCCTCGGAACCCTCACTCTTCCTACTATTGGAAGAGCAAATACCACCCCCGCTTCTGAAAAACCTTTTCGAATTGCCCACATAACAGATGTGCACATGATGCCATTAATAGGCGCTGCTAAAGGCTTTGCAAAGTGTTTGGACCATATCCAATCCTTACCTCACAAACCAGATTTGATCATCAACAGTGGTGATGCGATTATGGATGCGCATAGAGGAGGGCGGGCTATCGCTGAAAAACAGTGGCGGACTTGGAATAATGTAATTGAAAAAGAGCTCTCCGTGCCTATTATTCAGTCGCTAGGAAATCATGATATTTGGGTAAAAAATGAAAGTCCGGAAAGCATTATTGAAGGCAAAAAATATGCCTTAGATGAGATAAAAGAATCGTCTTTGTATTTCTCCAAAGACTTAGGGGATTGGCATTTGATCAGCTTAGACAGTATCAGTCCCAATCAAGAAGGAAAATGGTACACGGGAAAAATAGATGAGGCTCAAATGCATTGGCTGCAGCATGAATTAAAATCCATTCCTAGCTATAAGCCAATTATGATTGTATCCCATATTCCGATTCTAGCAGCTTGCATTTTCTTCGATGGAAATCGCTTTGAAAATAATCAATGGAATGTACCAGGTAGATGGATGCACGAAGATGCCAATGAACTCAAAAACCTCTTCAGCCACTACCCAAATGTAAAATTAGCAATCTCAGGCCATATACATTTACTTGATCGTGTGGAATACAATGGAGTGACTTATTGCTGTAATGGAGCCGTTAGTGGAGCCTGGTGGGGCGGAAACTACCAAGAAACGAAGCCTGGATACGCTATTATCGATTTATATCCAGACGGTCGATTTACTAATACGTATTCATCTTATGTATAAAGCCTGGGCCTTTCTTTTAATTGCGGCAGGATTCGAAGCGGCTTGGACTTACTCACTAAAAAAAGTTAGCCTGAATTCAATTAAATACGCCATTAGTGAAAATCCATTTTTTAGTGTCCCGGTAGGAAAAGAAATAGGGTATTTGCTACTTTATTTAGGCTTAGGTGGAGCCAATATTTTCTTTCTCTCCCTTTCGCTAAAAAGTATTCCATTGACTTTAGCTATCGCCAGCTGGACCGCAATATCGCTGGTCTTCATTAAACTATTTGATGTTTTTGTATTAAAAACGCCTACTAACAGCCTAGAAATCTTCTTCTTAACTCTAATTATAGTTGGAATCATAGGTCTAAAATTCAGCTCAGCGAACTAATTCCAATGTTAAATTTTTATATGTTACGTAAATGTTAACATGGTTTAATTTTATTTAACAATTTCTTTACATAGCTTTGGCCAACACAATAAAAAAAACCATTATGAGTGAGGATAACAAAAAATTGACAGACCAATTAGTGCAAGCAATCTTGCCTAAATTAAAAGGACTTTCTGAAAAAAATGCGAAGAAAGTATTGCAAGAAACACACAAGTCAATTGCTTCCATAGCTAAAAAATATAGCAAGCTAATTGCAGAGCAAGAGAAAGAGAAAGCGAAAGCGAAAGAAAAAGCTGCAAAAGAAGCTAAAAAGAAATCAGAAAAAGAGGCTAAGAAAAAAGCTAAAGAAGGCAAGAAGGTAGCTAAAGCAAAATTGCTAGCTGCTTTAATCGCGAAAGAGAAAACTCCAGCACCAGCGGCGGCTAAAAAGGCACCAGCAGCTCCTGCAAAAGTAAAAGCAAAACCAAGAGCACGTGCTCCTAGAACTAAAAAGTAATTTGAGATGTAACTAAAAAAAGGAGGAACAATGTTCCTCCTTTTTTTTTACCACGTGAATCATCAATTTTATTTATTTAACCACATGACATCGTTGATGTCATCTTTACCCGCATACTGGCTAGTGATAGCAGCCGTATAATTCGCTGAGTTAGCTGTTCTTTCCGTCGATGGGTAAATCCAACGTAAAGCAATACGATTAGAGTTTCCGTTACCAGCTCCAGTAGAGAACGCAGGGAAACCTGTTCTTCTCCAGTTAAAATAAGCTTCCATACCTGAGTTCATGAAGAAGGCTGCATATTTTTGAGAAACAATTTTCTGAATTGCATTTGTTGCATCATAAGCAACAGCTGATTGCGCATAATACGTATCGAAGTTGAAGTTTACCGTATACTTAGTTTGGTCAGCCGCATCTTTTGTTCCCGTTTTAGAATACGTGAATGTGTTAGCTCCATCTACAATACCATAGAATGCGTGAGATGCCTTAATGCCTTTTTTATACCAATCCTCTGCAGAACCTGATGCCCAACCACGTGCATACCCTTCAGCGATGTTGAAGCATAACTCAGGATATCCTACGATGAAAGTGTTTTCGCCCGTGTAGTTTTGGTAATACCGTGAACGGCTTTGGAAAGAGTAGATACCTGGAGCAAAACCTGCACCATTCGATAAACCTGCATTCTTAGCCATGTCATCAATATTATCACCAGAACCAGCACCGCGGTAAGCCGTGAAGTCAGATGGTAATTTACCTGCTTTCAAATCTGAACCAGCTGGCTCACAAGTAACCATAACACGAGGATCTTGAGTAGAAGATAAAAATCCTACATAAGTAGAGGCCATGTTTTGACGCGTTGCATCGAAACCAAAGTTATCCGGGTTAGATGGATATTTGTTGAAGTTATTCCAAACGAATTGTAACGACTCCGCATTTGATCCTAATAACGGATACTTGGCAGGATTACCTATCATTTCAGCAAATTTCGCTTTAACACCTAATTCCGCATCAGCATCTTTCTTAGACAAAGTGATTAAGACACGTAAGCGGTATGCATTCACTACTTTTTGCCATTTCTTCAAATCACCATTGAAATAGAAATCGCCAGAAACATTTTCACCTTTTGCTATCAAAGCAGTTAAGTCCGTATTTGCATCGTCTAACCACTTCAAGATTTGTACATAAATTGCTTTTTGAGAATCGTATTTTGGAGCTGTATTTTCAATGCCTTTTAACGCATCGGTCATAGGCAAGTCACCAACACGCTTTGACATTTGATCAAAGAAATACGCACGGAAGAATTTACCCAAGGCAGAATAACCATTCACGTCGGGCAAACCTAATTTCTTCGCTTCCTCCTCCATCTTTACTACGTTTTTCAACGTCGTAAATTGGTTAGGCATTTGGCCCAAATTATACTCATTATTTGCATAATAATTATAGTTAGAGCAATAAAACTGGTTCCAACGTGCCTCCGCAGAGAATGGACGACCATTATCATTCATTAAGTTGAATTCAACTGACTGCAACACTAAGGAAGCAGGTACTTGAACGGCACGATTGGAATCTTTTTCCAATTGATCGAAGGACTTCTCGCAGCTGGTTAAAGCTAGCACTGAAAAGCTCAATATACCTAAGATTATATTTTTAACTTTCATTGTTTGACTCATTTATAAGAGTGAAAAAAATTAGAATGTGAAGTTTAAGTTAACTCCGTAGCTTCTTACAGAAGGTGTTTGAGAACCTGAAACTCCATCCGTAATGTATTGAGATAAGTCAATATCTTTCTTCTCTGCGAAGTACAATAAGTTGCGACCTACGAATGAAACGTTCGCGCCAGAAACTGCCTTACCGAACCATGTAGTAGGAAGTTTGACACCTAATACCACTTCTCTCAACATCCCAAATGAACGGCTCATTAAGTTTCCTTCATTTGTATTGTAGTAACGACCCACATAATCTTGCACATACGTTTTCACCGTATTAGGAGCGAATTGTAATTCAGAGAAGTTAGTCACCTTACCATTTACATCATACTTAATTGCAACCCCGTTGCTAACCACAACACCTTCTCCCACGAAAGCTTTCACACCTAATGCGTCTTGTGGACGAGCTGCTGCAAATTTACCTTGCGTAGTTTCGATGTGACGACCACCACGGAATGTTTGTTGTTGCGTGTAGTTAATGATTTTGCCACCGATACGTCCATCAAATAAAACGCTTAAGCTTACCGTCTTGTATGTAAACTTGTTATTAAAACCGAAAACAAAATCCGAATTTGCATTACCTAAGTACTGTGATTGTGTTCCCGTTAAACGCTCTGGAATACCGGCTGAGGTATTAATAATTTGTCCTTGAGGAGTACGAACGAATGCTGAACCATAAATTTTATCTGTACGATCACCTACTTTCAAGAAAGTATTCAAGTTCGTAATGCCTGGATAAATTTCCGTTAAACGCTCCTCAAAAGTGGAGTAATTAGCTAGAACATCCCAGCTGAAATCAGCCGTTTGAATAGGTGATCCTGTTACGGAAATTTCATATCCTTTTTTCTGTGTCTTGATACCATTCACTAAAGCAGAGGTATACCCTGAAGTAGAGGAGATAGGCAATGAGAAGATAGATGGACCGTCATTTGAAATGAAGTAGGCCACATCGATACCGATACGATTTTTCACTAAACGTAAGTCCATACCGAATTCCGTCTGAGAAGTCTCTGAAGGATTCAAGTTCGGATTACTTAACTGGTTACCATAGGTCGCTCCTGTTTGGTTATTGTAGAAGAACCCTGTAGTATAAACTGTATTGTTTTGGTAAGATGGGCCATCGTAAGGGGAGTTGTAATTCTCTCCAGAATACGTTCCTACACGGTTATCGATAGTAGAGGAAGTTAAACCATCTTTTACGTTAGCATACGATGCACGGAATTTCAAGAATGAAATCGTCTCTGGTAAATTCACATAATCAGATACTACTGAAACTGCTCCCACTGAAGGGTAGAAGAATGTATTCTTTCCTGCTGGCAAAGTGGATAATTTATCCATACGACCCGTAGCGAATACAGTCAAATACTTCTTGTATGAAAAGTCTGCTGAATAATACGCTGAAAGCACTTGCATGTCAGAACCAAAATTACCTACTTGAACTGGAAGAGCAGAGTTCGAGAAGTTATATAAACCGGGAACGTTCAAGTAGTTAGTAGACGCGAAGATCGACTTGTATTGGAAAAGACGTTGGGATGCCCCCGCGTTAATTTTCGTGTTGAAACCCGGTAATAAATCTTTGTCGAACGTTAACAATAATTCCGTGTTGTTCTCAAATAAAGAACGGCGATCCTCGCGGTAATCACCACGACGCTCATCACGACTGTACGTACCTGCAGAATAAGGGAATTTCTCTGTTCTCACCATATCCCAAGTCGTTACTTGCGTACGTGCTAATAAGTTCAAGTTCTCATTAAACGTATAACGTAAAGACGCTTGACCTACGATATCTGTCTTGTAGTGTGAACGTAACCACTCGTATGACATGAAATAAGGGTTGTTATAACGTTGGTATTCCGCATAGATTTGCTGAACTCCTTCTTTTCCTTTTTGCCAGTAGTTACGCATATCATCCATGCTCCAATCTGCACCTGCCCAATAAACAATGTTATAAATGATCGAGTTAGGACCGTAGTTTACGTCTGGAATATTAGGCGTGTATTGACGATTGTATTGTAAGTTGGACTCAAACTTTAATTTGTTAGAGAACTTATAATCAGCTGTAATATTAAAGTTTGTCATATTCAATTGGGTATTAGGAACAATACCTTTTTGATAGATATGAGACGTTGAGAAACGTAAGTTATATTTCTCACCCGTTGCTGCAACTGAAATATTATTTGTAGACAAGATACCTGTCTCTAAGAAACGCGTTAAGTTATCTTTTCCGCGAGCAACCCAAGGTGTTTTTGAACGAATACCTGTAATAGGGTCTACCGGTGAATCATACTGAGAAATTAATTGTCCGTTAAAACGAGGACCCCAACCACCATCGTAGTCGCCATCATTTAGACCACCACCTTTACCATCACCGAATGAATACGAACCGTGATCACCAGGGCCATACTCATCTTGTACTTTTGGAATTGCATAGAAACCTGATTGCAATTGAGTAGAGGAATTAACTTCTACTGAAAAACCACGCTTATCAGCTGAACCGCGTTTTGTCGTGATTAAAATCGCTCCGTTTTTACCGCGGAAACCATATAAAGCTGAGGCTGACGCTCCTTTTAGAACAGAATAAGTTTCGATATCATCACCTGAGATATTCCATGTATCCGAGTTAATAGGCACACCATCTACTACATACAATATAGTTGAGCTACCACGTAATGAGATGTTCGGTTTTCTTAGCAACTCAGGTTGAGCACCGATGGTTAAACCGGCTACACGACCTGCTAATGCATTAATTGCATTCGGCTCACGAGCCTTAATTGTGCTAGAACCGTCTACAGACTGAATAGCTACACCAATTCTACGAATGTCTTTCTTGATACCTAAGGCCGTTACAACTACTTCTTGTAATTGTTTTTCGTCTTGAGATAATACGACATTTAATTCCGAAACGTTTCCTACGGCTACCTCTTTAGAAGTGTAACCAATCATGGAAAATTGTAATACTTCATTTCCTGATACCGAGATCGAATAAGCACCTTGTGCATCCGTTAACGTACCTTTAGAACTACCCTTAATACGGATAGTAACACCTGGAACACCTGATTTCTCCTCTAAAGAAGTAACCGTTCCTTTCAAACTACGCGATTGACCGAATGAGGTCATACTTACCGTAGTAATTAATGCAAAAATGAGCCAAATCAAGGATTTGGGGCTCATTTTTGCAAAAAACATTTGTACATTGTTTTTCATATGAGTTAGTTTAATTAATGTTCGATGCAAAAGTAGACTACTCGTTTAAAGAGGATGAATCAGAAAAAAC
>CAJCBY010000121.1 GCA_903960725.1 uncultured Cytophagaceae bacterium
TGCATTTAATTTTTAAGATAAACAAAGCCGCTTGATAAGACTTTTACTCCCTAGAGATTAATAATGGAACACAAACACAGAAGTAAAGCCACCGCAGCCGGATTATTAGTGGCGATGGGGATTATTTACGGGGACATTGGTACATCGCCATTGTATGTAATGCAATCAATCATCGGAGATAATCCGATTAATTCCTTGACCGTTTTAGGCGGATTATCCTGTATTTTTTGGACGTTGACATTACAGACGACTTTAAAATATGTGATATTAATTTTACGGGCAGATAATAAGGGTGAGGGCGGGATCTTTGCCCTTTTTGCATTAGTTAGACGCCACGCGAAGTGGTTGACATTACCTGCCATTATTGGAGGTGCGACTCTATTAGCGGATGGAATTATTACGCCGCCTATCTCGGTTTCCTCTGCGATTGAGGGATTAAAAATGCTTCATCACAAGGATGGAACCCCCTTTGTTACGGATACCGTACCTATTGTAATTGTCATATTAACCGTGCTATTTATCTTCCAAATCTTTGGAACCAAGGTAGTGGGTAAGCTTTTTGGCCCTATTATGTTATTGTGGTTTTCGATGCTTGCCATTACGGGATTGATCTGGATTGGCCAAGATTGGACGATATTTAGAGCTTTGTCGCCGGTATATGCTTGGGAATTATTAACAACGCATCAATCTGGAACAGCAGGATTTTGGACCCTAGGAGCTGTGTTTTTATGTACGACAGGGGCTGAGGCCTTGTATTCAGATTTAGGTCATTGTGGTAAAGAGAATATTCGAATTAGCTGGATTTTTGTGAAGATTGCGTTGGTTTTGCAGTATTTTGGACAGGGAGCTTGGTTGTTAGCACACGAGGGAGCATTACTAGGTGCGCGTAAACCTATCTTCGAATTATTACCGCGTGAATTCTTATTTACGGGGATTATGATCGCGACAGCGGCGGCAGTGATTGCTTCTCAAGCCTTGATTTCGGGATCGTTTACCTTGATATCAGAGGCAATCCGCTTGAATTTGTGGCCTCGGGTACGTTTAGTCTATCCATCGGATCAAAAAGGTCAATTATATGTTCCTTCCATTAATATTTTGTTATGGATGGGTTGTGTGGGTGTTGTACTTTGGTTCAAGGAATCAGCTAACATGGAAGCCGCTTATGGACTTGCCATCACGATGACCATGTTAATGACGACGTCTTTGATGGCTTATTACCTGCACATCAAGAAGGTGGACATGTGGTGGATCCTCTTATTCTTAGCCGTTTACGTTACTTTAGAAGGGTCCTTCTTAGTGGCAAACTTGCAGAAGTTCTGGCACGGTGGTTATGTTTCTTTAATCATTGCAGGCGTCATTATTTTGATCATGTTGATCTGGTTCAGAGCGACAGCTATCAAAAAGAAATTAACGGAATACGAGAAGTTATCAGATTACATCGAGCCGCTAAAAGAATTGAGTAAAGATGAAACGATCCCTAAATATGCGACGCACTTAGTCTTTATGTCGAATGCGGGTCGAGTAACGGATATTGAATCCAAAATTATTTATTCGATTTTCCAACGTCGCCCGAAGCGTGCCGATATCTATTGGTTTGTACACGTAGACACCTTAGATGATCCATATACAATGGACTATAAAGTGACCGTGATCGAACGGGATGATATCATTAAGGTAAACTTTAAGTTAGGCTTTAAAGTGGAGCAGCGCATTAACTTGTACTTCCGTAAGGTAGTAGAAGAGATGGTTTCTCGTGGGGAAGTGGATATTACGTCCCGATATAAGTCTTTGAATGAGCAAAACGTGATCGGTGATTTCCGCTTCGTCGTTTTGGAGAAATTCCTATCTTTTGATAACGAATTACCTTTACTAGATCGAATGGTCATGAAGGCCTATTTCTTTGTGAAGCAGTTTACGCATTCGGAGGATAAGTACTTTGGCTTGGATTCTGACGCAGTAAAACTAGAGAAGGTACCTATGATTATTAAGCCGATCACAAAATGTAATTTGAAACGTATCGATTAAGATGAGTACGATATTTACCAAAATTGTCAACA
>CAJCBY010000122.1 GCA_903960725.1 uncultured Cytophagaceae bacterium
ATCAAAAATATGGAATTCTGTGTAGATAGTATTTATCGTCTACCTTTTTCTTTTCAAAATCAGGAAAAATGGCAAGAAGACACGTCGACTCTCGTAGAGGAAGAGGTGATCGAGGCCCATCACCTGATTGTCTACAATGATGAAGTCAATTCCTTTGAATATGTCATTTTAACGCTGATTGAGGTGTGTGAACATACGCCACAACAAGCGGAGCAATGTACCTTGCAGATTCATTTCAGAGGCAAATGCGGCGTAAAAACCGGTGGATTTGACGAATTAGTAGCTATGCGCAATGAGATTTGCCGTAGAGGAATTTCCGCCGAAATCGAAGCAAGCGTATGATGAATAACTATCCTTCCAAGATGATTGAGCAAGCTGTTGAAGAGATTTCTAAACTGCCCGGCATCGGTAAAAAATCAGCACTGCGCCTCGCTTTACATTTATTAAAGCGCCCAGAAGCCCAATCTTTGCAATTAGCCCACGCGGTAGTTCAACTCAGAACAGAAACGAAATATTGTCCACAATGCCATATGATTTCGGATGGTGATTTATGTGGCATTTGTGCCAGTCATAAACGCGATGAAAGCATCATTTGTGTGGTGGAAGATCTACGCGATGTATTAGCGATTGAAAATACAGGTCAGTTTATGGGCCTATACCATGTTTTGGGCGGAATTATTTCCCCTTTATCCGGTATTTCACCCGGCGATTTGACCATCGAAACCTTAGTGACGCGCGTCGCTTCTGGTAAAGTTAGTGAGGTGATTTTAGGCTTGAGTCCTACGATGGAGGGGGATACGACGGCTTTTTATTTGACCAAAAAGCTAAAAGAATTTCCCATAAAATTATCCACGATTGCGCGTGGTATTCCCATTGGCGGTGATTTAGAATATACCGACGAGATTACACTAGGCCGAAGTATAGTAGGTAGAGTTGTTTACGAATAGTATAAATTCAAACATGATGAAACGTGCCGAATTCCTTCAAAAATCACTAGTCCTTGCGGGCGCTAGCGTGGTTTTGCCCTCTTTTTCTGCTCCATTAGCTGATTCTTTTAGTTTACCAGCTTTGTCTTATGCTTTTGATGCCTTAGAGCCTCATATCGATCGCTTAACGATGGAAATTCACCACGATCGCCACCACAAGGCCTATGTAGATAATTTAAACAAGGCTTTACCGGCTACGACTAAATCGCTTGAAGAGATTTTAGCCACCGTTTCCACTCAGCCTTTTGCCGTGCGTAACAATGGGGGAGGACACTGGAATCATAGTTTTTTCTGGAATGTATTAGGACCTGCCAAAGGCTCTATACCATCTGCCGCTTTAGCGAAGCAAATAGAGGCTGATTTCGGCTCTTTTGATGCATTCAAGGCTGAATTTACGAAGGCAGCAACGTCTCGTTTTGGTTCAGGTTGGGCTTGGTTAATCAAGAAAGACGGGAAATTGGTGATTTCTTCGACGCCTAATCAAGACAATCCTTTGATGGATGTGGCTGAAGTGAAAGGACAACCCATTTTAGCTTTAGACGTGTGGGAACACGCGTATTATTTAAAATACATGAACAAGCGCGCGGACTATATCAC
>CAJCBY010000123.1 GCA_903960725.1 uncultured Cytophagaceae bacterium
GTTATTCCGCGTTCAGGGTGCAGATAGGTTTTCTTCCAATCTGACTCTTTCATTGTTTCCATTAAATATACCCAACGCAAATGTACGTAGCGCAATCCCTCAATGGACCAAGCTATAGGTGCTTGATTACCGTCTGGCATGGAAGCCCAATCGTCTTCGCTATAAGGCTTGATAGTGGGGTTGTCTTCCGTTAGGGCCATTTTGAAACGGATATAGCTGTTCATATGGCTATCCATTAAATGGTGGATTACTTTGCGCGCTGACCATCCGCCTTCGCGGTAAGGTTTCTCTAATAAACTTTCGTCAATACCGTTCAAAAGAGCAGTTAAATCGTCTGCCGTGCTAGCAATCGTATTGATCCAAGCGGCTCTAATCTCGTGGGTAATGACCTCCGGATTTTTGTATTTCCCTATTGGATATTGCAATGGATTTAGTTCAGTAGTAGACATTCGTGAAGAATTTTGTGATTTGAATAGCTTCTTGACGTGTATGAGCGATTAACGGGTGTACACCTGTTTTGATGGCTTCTAACATTTCTTTGGCAGAATCTTTAGCTAAATGAGCCACATGTAACGTAAGTAATGTTTCGCCTTCTTCGATCTCCAAAGGAGTGCAAACACGGACGTTCTCCGTTCCCAGAGCAGCTAGTTCTGCTGCTTGAGCCTTAATAGCTTGGAAGCTCGCTTCTAAGGATTCTTCGTTCGTGCCATTAATTTCTAAAACATGCACTTCTTGCGCTGCTTTAGCTTGTAAAGTAGCCTCAATGGCCTCATCTAAAGATTTTAATTGTTGGCACAAGAAATAGTAGTTTTTACCGGTTCTAAGGCGCTCGCGGATGGATTGACGAATGAAGTAGGTCAAAGAATCCGTTACGTTCAGGCCGATTTCGGCCATTTGCTTGAATATTAACGAGCTAGGCGACATTCCGGGAATGGTATTGGGGTCGTGTAAAACGACCACACCATTGGTGTCTAGGAATCCGTCGATACGGGTGCAAACCCCAAAGCCTAAGTCTTCAAAAGCTTGTTTTACCTGTGCTTGAATCACTTGTAGGTGAGCTAGGCTGGCGTGCATTGGGATGCGTTTGCGGGTTAATTTGGATTTGTATTTGGCATTAAAATCAAACACCTCTACCGATTCGTCGATGACGATTTCGGTAGGAGGAAGGGCCACAGCTTCTCCAGCAGGGGTTTGGATGACCCCGCAGCTGAATTCGTTACCGTTCACGAAAGATTCCAATAAGATGGCATCCTCTGAGTGAATGGATTGAATGCTAGCTTTTGTTACGGTATGGGTGAAGTATTCCCGAAGGGATTCTAATAGGTTTGCGGGGTGGTGGTAAACCTGTTTTTGGAACACGACCGGGAATCCGATTCCTTCGTCTAGGTTGACCATTTTTTGCAATAAAGTTACCTGCGCGTCGTCATCTAATTTAATCCACTGTTCGCGGTAAATTTCCTCGATGAATAGACATTTTTTGATGGCTTTATCAAACACTTCAAGTGAATCCTCTTTCACGAAGGCAAGGCCGATGGAGGATCCTTGGTGTGGAGCTTTGGCCACGAATGGAATACCAATTTCTTTCTTTACTTGCTCAAAAAGTGTCTCTCTTCCGTATTTATTATAATCGTCACGTTGCAAAACAAAGAATTTCTTCTCTAGGCCTACCGATTTCTGCAGCCATTCATTTTGCTTCGCCTTATCAATACCGATGGCCGAGCCTAAGAGACCTGGGCCAGAATATGGAATGTTATACCATTCTAAAAGCCCTTGAATACTGCCGTCTTCTGCGCCTGGACCGTGCATCGCGATGAAGGCAAAGTCAAAGTGCTTCGAAAATTCAGCCGGTTGGATAATTGTGCCGACCTCTTGTAAAAGTGCGCTTGCATCCGCATCAGGTAATGACTCGATATATACGTTGAAAGGTGCGGTTTGAAGTCGTTGAGGTGGGTAAAAAGAGCGAATGGACTCCTCAAAAATGAGTTCTTCCTTGATCAAGATAAAGTTGCCTAAGCTATCCACAAAAACGGGGATGGGCTGAAACAACGCCTTGTTTAGGTGGGCCATCGCTGTTTTGCCTCCTAAAAAACTGATTTCCCGTTCACGCGCGGGTCCGCCAAAAAATATTCCTATCCGCATCATGTGCCTTTTAGGGTTTTACTTCTTCTACTGCTGTTATTTCTGGGACATCTCTACGAATGGCCTCTTCTACGCCTGCTCTAAATGTCATGGTGGACATATTGCAGGATTGGCAATTCCCCGTTAATGCTAGTTTAAGCACATTATCGGGAGTAATTTCAACAACTTCTACATTGCCTCCGTCTGCCACTAAATAGGGTCTAATACTGTCTAGCGCTGTTTGAATACGAGCATGTAGTGGGTGATTTTCCATATTAAGAGGCTTGATTTTTTGCGTTCGAGATGGCTACTTGTTGGGCTAAATTAGCGGCGATGCTAGCAAAAGCATCGGCACTAGGACCTTCAGTTGAAGCAATTGGTTTTCCATCATCCCCCGCTTCGCGAATGGCTTGTATTAAAGGAACCTCCCCTAAGAAAGGAACCGCGTATTTTTCGGCTAATTGTTTTCCACCATCCTTGCCAAACAAATAGTATTTGTTTTCAGGCAATTCAGCCGGAGTGAAGTAGGCCATATTTTCAACTAATCCTAATAAAGGTACGTTGATGCCGGCTTGTTTAAAGAAGGCTAAACCTTTTGTAGCATCTGAAAGAGCAACTTTTTGAGGAGTCGTTACGATCACTGCACCGGTTAGTTTAATTAGCTGAACTAAAGTTAAGTGCACATCCGAGGTTCCCGGAGGAAGGTCAATTAGTAAATAGTCTAATTCGTCCCAGTTCGTATCGCCAAAAAACTGACGTAAAGCTTGCGTCATCATAGGACCTCTCCAAGGCACCGGACTTTCACTCGGAGCTAAAAAACCCATAGAGATCATTTTAATGCCATATTGCATGATCGGTTGAATGCGATTCTTGCCGTCTACCTCTGTTACTAGAGGCTGCAAATCTTCTGCGCCAAACATCACGGGAATCGAAGGTCCAGAGATGTCTGCGTCTAAAATACCCACTTTCGCTCCAGCATTTTTCAAGGCCATGGCTAAGTTCGCCGTTACAGTTGATTTTCCTACGCCACCTTTTCCGGAGGCAATGGCAATCACGTTTTTAACGCCAGGAATTAATGGATCTTTCGAGGTAAGTGAAGTTACCTCAGCTGTCATATTGATGACGATTTTTAAGTCTGGATGCACTAAGTTGTGAATCGCATCCTCGCAATCTTTTCTAATCTTCTCTTTTAGTGGACAGGCAGGTGTTGTTAATACAACGGTGAAACGAACTTCCCCTACGCCTAATTCCACGTCTTTAATCATATTCAAGGTCACTAAATCCTTCTTCAGATCTGGCTCTTGAAC
>CAJCBY010000124.1 GCA_903960725.1 uncultured Cytophagaceae bacterium
AAGCTGCATGTTGTTTTTGTCTTATGGGGCGCTTATGCCCAAAAGCTAGCTAAATTCATCAATCCCGAACGACACTTAATCATTCAAGCAGCTCATCCTTCACCTTTGTCTGCAAATCGAGGAGGATTTTTCGGCACTAAGCCGTTTTCGCAAATCAATCAATACCTTTTAGCGAGTGGACAGGAGGGGGTTGATTGGGCTTTATAAATAGCAAATAGCAAAGAACAAAGTTCAAAGGCGGAATCGCCTTCGGCGATGAACTTATGAAATGTTTATTTGACAAAGCCGCAGGCGACTAAATCGCGTAGCGATGACTAAACGACGCAGTCTAGACTAAGCCGTAGGCGACTAAATCGCAGAGCGATGACTAAACGACGAAGTCGTGACTAAGCCGTAGGCGACTAAATCGCGTAGCGATGACTAAACGACGAAGTCGTGACTAAGCCGCAGGCGACTAAATCGCAGAGCGATGACTAAACGACGCAGTCTAGACTAAACCGCAGGCGACTAAATCGCAGAGCGATGACTAAACGACGAAGTCGTGACTAAGCCGCAGGCGACTAAATCGCAGAGCGATGACTAAACGACGAAGTCGTGACTTCTATACTCTCCTCAGCTGACTCGGAAAGTACACATACTGATTCGCGAATTCCTTTTGGAAAAAACCAGATACAATTCCTTCAATAAAGTCTTTATGTTCTTCTTCGAATTCGGGTAACCAGCATTGTAAGGAGTAACCATTCGAATCAGGCTCCTGATGAGAGCTGATTTCGAATAAATGAATTTGGTCGACGAAGTTTTGCTTTTCAATTTTTGGCATTATAACCGTTTTTAACGCTTTTAAAGCGGATTCGGTAATGCTAGGTTCAATGAAAAGGGAGATATTAAATTGAATCATTTTAATGCGTTATAGAGTATTTCTGCTGTATGGTAACCGGTTTGTTCGATGCCATCTTTGATTTGATGGCGGCACGAAGTTCCATTGCTCGCGATAATACTCTTGATGGGTTTGTTTAACAAGCGAGGAAATAGAACGAGGTTGGCGATTTGTTGAGAGATTTTATAATGTTTTTTCTCATAGCCAAAAGATCCAGCCATCCCACAGCATCCCGTAGGCAACAATTCAACTTCATATTGTGACGGAATGGTTAAGGAGATACGGGTAGAGGTTAAGCCGGCAATTGATTTTTGGTGGCAATGCCCGTGCAAAAGGATTTTTTGCTGTTTTCCATGGAACGAGTCAGCAGAAATTTTTCCAGCTTTGAATTCGCGGGCGATGAACTCATCGATTAATAAACAATTCGGTTTTAACTGTTCTGCTTGTTCCCGTTTATCGGTGTCTACAAGAGATGGGATTTCATCTCGGAAGGTTAAGATGGCACTTGGTTCAATTCCAATCAAAGGATGTTCGTTCGAAATTAAACCACCTAATTGCTCCACATTTGCGTTGGCTAAAGCTTTGGCTTCTACCAACATTCCTTTGGAAATAAAACTTCTGCCTGTTACAATTCCTATAGGAATGATAACCCCATAGCCTAAGGCATTTAATAGTTTGATCGTTTTTTGGCCTAAAGGCACCTCATTGTGATTCGTAAATTCATCTGCTAAAAGATATACAAATCCATTGGTAAAGGTATTTTGAGGGTTTTTCGAAGTATAGCGTTCGAACCATTTCTCTAAACTCGTGAATTGTACGGTAGGCAAACTCCGGTCGATAGAGAAACCCATTCCTAGTTTGATCAACGAAGAGGTTAGTGGGAATTCAACTAGGAAATTGTATAGAGGAGAGACGTAACTTGCATAGCGTTGTAGGGTAGGGAAGTGCCCGATTAATTTCGTGCGAAGCGGAACCCCATTTTTCAAATAGGATTGCTGCAAGGTCTCCGCTTTCAATTTACCCATATCGACGCCGGATGGACATTCAGTTTGGCAGCCTTTACAAGACAAGCATAAGTCGAGAATTTCATGTAAGTCGGGATTGCTAAAAGTCTCCTCTTTAGGCGAACTGAGCAATTGACGTAACATATTCGCTCTAGCTCGAGTGGAATCTTTTTCCTGCAAAGTGGCCATATAGCTAGGGCACATGGTTCCTCCACTCAAAGCTGTTTTCTTGCAATCACCAGATCCAGAGCATTTTTCTGCCAGACCTAGTGGGTTTTTCCAAACTCCATAATCAAAGAAATAGCTAGGTTCTGCAGCCTTTTTATCTATAAATCGGAAGGCGGCATCCATAGCGGGGCTATCCGTTATTTTTCCAGGATTGAATAGATTATGTGGGTCAAAAACGTGCTTTATTTCTTTAAATAAACTGTAAACTTCTTTTCCCATTAAAGCGGGGATGAACTCCCCTCGAAGACGACCATCGCCGTGTTCCCCACTCAACGACCCTTTATATTTCTTCAATATCTCGACCGTTTCTGTAATCAAACTTCGGAAGATGGCTATTCCTTCGGGGCTCTTTAGATTAATGAAGGGTTCTATATGCAATTCTCCCGCTCCTGCGTGTGCATAGTAAGCGGCATTTGTCTTGTACTTAGCCAGTAATTCTTGGATTTCAGCAACATAAGCTGGTAAGTCCAAAGGATCTACAGCGCAATCTTCAATCAAATTAACCGGCTGTGTATCTCCCTCTAGGTTACGAATTAATCCTAGGCCGGCTTTTCTGATCTCCCAACCTTTGGCAATCTCTTTTCCGTATAAAGTAGGATAGGAGTAGCCTAATTTTTGTGACTTCAATTGATCAATGAATGCTGAAACCTGCTTATCTAATGTGGCGCGATCAATGGAACGAAATTCCACCATTAAAATTGCAGCTGGTTTTCCTTCAATAAAACCACGGTCTTTTTCGAAATTCGGATGGCCTTCCGTAAACGAAAGTATATAATCATCCACTAGTTCAGAGGCAAGAATTGGGTGCTTTAAAGCCTCAATATTTACTTGCAGCGATTCTTGTAGGCTTTGGCAATGAATACAAACTAAAGCCACTTCTGGATCAGGAAGTTCCATTAAATTCAATTTCATGGAATGAACGACTGCCAAAGTTCCCTCAGATCCAGCAATCAATTTCGATAGATTAAAGGGTTCACCATCCGTAGCAAATGGCTGCATATCTAGCAAGGCATCCAAGGCATAACCCGTATTTCTACGTTTAATGGATTTTTTCGGAAATTTATCACGAATCAAGCTTTGAATCTCTGGATTATTTAACATCCGATGAATCTCGCGATAAATCTTTCCTTCTAAATTCTGTAATGTAGTCTTGTGGTAAAATTCATCCTGTGTCAAAGGATGCGTATGTATTTCCGTTCCATCGGATAAAAAAGCCCGCGTCTCAAGAATATGATCCCTCACTGAACCCCACACAATACTATGCAAACCACAACTATTATTGCCTAGCATTCCGCCCAATAAGGCACGATTAGCGGTCGATGTTTCTGGTCCAAAAAACAAATCAGCCGTAGCTAAATGTTTATTTAGATCATCCCGCACAATTCCCGGCTCAATCCAGACCGATTTCTCCTTTCGGTTTAAAGAAATGACTTTAGATAACGCAGCGGATATTTCCATTACGATTCCATCCCCTACGACTTGGCCGGCAAGCGAAGTTCCTGCTCCTCTGGGAATTAATCCCGT
>CAJCBY010000125.1 GCA_903960725.1 uncultured Cytophagaceae bacterium
CCTGACATAGTAAATGTTTAATATATTATTTCTTAACTTAGGTATAAATGCAATGACCAATTTACGTAAATTGCCTCTAAAATCATCAAATTCACTATGAAAAAACTCCTCTACTTATGCCTTGCTTTGTCTTTTTTCTCTTGTAAAAAGTCAGATCAACCCTCGTCAGAACTAGCCAAAATTGTAGGCGATTACTACGAAGAGCAATTAAAACTCAATCCAACTGCTGCTACAGCAAACGGAGACAATCGCTACAACGATCAGTTAAACATCGATTTTACAGATAGTCACCGCGCATTAGTTAAATCGCTTTTAGAGAAATACCAAAAATCTTTGGCATCTCTTAATCGCGCAGATTTGAATGCAAACGATCAAATCACCTACGATTTAATAACACGCGACATTAAATTAGGCTTAGAAGGCTTGACTTACCCGGATAACTTAACTCCGTTAAATCAATTCTACGGTTTTCACCTCACTTTCGCACAATTAGGTTCAGGTCAAGTGATGCAGCCGTTCAAGACGGTGAAGGATTATGATAACTGGGCTAAGCGAATGAAAAAAGGCGTTGCCTACTTAGATTCGTCGATTGTTTATTTCCGTAGAGGAATGAAGGACGGTTATGTATTGCCAAAAGCTTTGGTGGTTAAAATGATCCCCCAACTAACGTCTTTCGCGGTGAAAGATGTAAAAGAATCCACCTTTTATGGTCCTTTGAAGCAATTTCCAGCTTCTTTTTCTGAGGCGGACAAAAAACGTATCACCGCAGAATATACCGCAGCGATTCAAAACGAAATCTTACCCGTTTATGCTCGCTTAGCAACGTTTATTCAAGATGAATACTTACCAAAAGCACGTACCAGCACGGGTATAAGTGCAATCAAAAATGGCGATGCTTATTACCAATATTTAATCCGCGTACTGACAACAACAGACAAGCCAGCAGACGAAATCTACCAAACAGGTTTAAGCGAAGTAAAGCGCATTAGAACCGAAATGGAGAAAACGAAGAACGCCGTAGGTTTCAAAGGAACCTTAGCTGAATTCTTCGATCACATGAAGACAGACCCGAAATTCTATCCATACAAAACGCCAGCTGAGGTTTTAGCCGCTTTCCATGCCATTCACAAGAAGATGGAACCGTCGTTGAAAACCATGTTTGGTCGCGTGCCTAAAACTCCTTTTGAGGTTCGTCAAACAGAAGCTTTCCGTGCTGCCTCTGCATCAGCGGAATACTTCCAAGGTTCAGAAGATGGAACGCGTCCAGGGATCTTCTATGTGCCTATTTTGGATGCCAAAAAATTCAATTTAACCTCTGGAATGGAAAGTTTATTCTTACATGAAGCCATCCCAGGCCACCACTATCAAATCAGTTTACAACAAGAGAATGCAGATCTGCCTAAGTTCCGCCGCTTCGGAGGTAACTCTGCTTATGCGGAAGGATGGGCCCTTTACACAGAAAGCTTAGGAAAAGAATTAGGCCTATATACGGACCCTTACCAATATATGGGAGCATTAGGAGACGAAATGCACCGCGCGATTCGTCTAGTTGTAGATGCAGGAATGCACACGAAAAATATGACTCGCGAAGAAGCGATTAAGTACATGATGGATAACGAACCTCTTAGTGAAGAAGGTACTGTTGCCGAAATCGAGCGTTACATGGCAATTCCAGCGCAAGCATTAAGCTACAAAATAGGTGCCTTAAAAATCCGTGAAATTCGTGATCGCTTAACGAAAGAAATGGGACCTAAATTCAAGTTATCTGATTTCCATGACAAATTGTTAAAGGATGGAAATATGCCTTTAGACGTTTTGGAAACCAAAATGAACAACTGGGCGACTACAGTGAAATAATGAATTTTACAACAACTTTCCCCATAACACCAGCACCTTCGCTCTTGAATCACAGGAGCAAGGTGCTGACGATGGGATCTTGCTTCGCGGCCTCGATGGGGGCGCGCTTAAGTAAATTACCGCTGGAGGTGATGACACAGCCCTTTGGTACTTTATTTCATCCTTTTGCGATTAGCAGGGCTTTATCTGGAGACGTTTCCGAGGATTTATATGAACACGGTGGGTATTTTTTGCACCCGGATTACCATTCCATATTCACTGACTCTTCATCGTCAGAGTTGATGGCGGACATTCGTTCGGTGGCAGCAGAAGTCACTTCCTTTATCAGCTCAACAGACTTTTTAATCCTCACTTGGGGAACGTCATTTAGTTATTTTGACAAACATCTAAATAAAACAGTTGCTAACTGCCACAAGATGCCAGCGGAGCGTTTCGAAAAACGACTTTCGACCGTGGATGAGATAGTAAATAATTTCTACTCTCTTATCTCTACTCTCTCATCTACAACGCAAGTCATTCTGACTATTTCCCCCGTCCGTCACACAAAAGATGGAATGCAAGAGAATCAGGTTTCAAAATCTATCCTGCGCGTGGCGGCTGATATAGTTGCTAAACAATTTGAAAACGTTCATTATTTTCCAGCCTATGAGATCATGCTGGACGAATTGCGGGACTATCGCTTTTATGAGGCGGATATGATCCACCCGAACGAGCAAGCGCAAGATTATATTTGGGAGCGATTTATGTCGACCTATTTCGACCCAGAACTACAGACGATTGCGAAGAGATGGGATTCAATTTACCGGACTTTGGCACACAGACCCCATCCGTCCAAATTATTCGATCACCGTCGCGTTTTAGAAGTGTTATTAGCGGAATTAAACGCCGAAAAATACCAAGAAATAGATACGTGCAAAATCGCCGAATACGTCGCGCATGAAATAAAAAACACCTATATTTGAGGTTTGAAAAGGAAAAGAGATTCATGGGAGAATTAAGCGTAAGCAAAGAGATAATAATAGGTGCATTAAGTACCGTTCAAGAGCCAGATCTAAAGAAGGATTTAGTGACCTTGAATATGATTAAAGACGTGGAATTAGGCGTAGGTGAAGTTCGTTTCACTGTTGTTTTAACAACACCTGCCTGCCCACTAAAAGAAAAGATTAGAAAAGATTGCGAGGATGCGATTCACAACTTAGTGCATCCAGACTTAAAAATCGTCATCAATATGACAGCTGAGGTAACTTCACTTACCTCGAAAGATCCATTAATTCCTGGCGTTAAAAATGTGATTGCTATTGCCTCCGGAAAAGGTGGCGTAGGAAAATCAACTGTAACGGCGAACTTAGCCATGGCCTTGAAAAATGCTGGGGCGAAAGTGGGAATTTTAGATGCAGATATTTCTGGACCTTCGATTCCCGTAATGTTTGGCGCAGAAGATTTGCAGCCTCTTGTAACAGAGGTAGACGGCAAGAATCGCATTCAACCGATCATGCAATATGGCATTAAAATGATTTCGATGGGGTTTTTAGCCCCTTCAGAAAGTCCAGTGCCTTGGAGAGGTCCTATGATGACGCAAGCTTTACGTCAGTTTTTTGGCGATACAAATTGGGACGAATTAGACTATTTACTAATCG
>CAJCBY010000126.1 GCA_903960725.1 uncultured Cytophagaceae bacterium
TGATTACTTCCAATGGATTCAACTGAGAGAGGGTATCCAATGGAACGATCCACTACTTAACATCCTTCCGGCCCTAAATGTTTCCTATCCGATTTTTGGAATCATCTATCTTTCTGTAATTTATTTATTGTATCGACTATTACATAACCCTAAAAGGTTCCTTTGGTTCGCTTGGGCTTTTAACTTAGAGACTGGATTCCGCTTTTTGACCATCTATTTAGTGGCCTTAAATCCACCAACTGGCTTAGTTGATTTACATGATCCACTTGCTGAGTTTTTCATCTATGGAGAAAATAGGACTATCACGAAAGACCTATTTTTCTCCGGCCATACAGCCACGATGGTTTTTGTTTGCTTCTTTCTGCCTACTCAGCGAGAAAGGCGGATTGCCATTGTCCTTAGCCTCGTATTAGTAGCCTTACTTTTGATCCAACACGTGCATTACAGTGTCGACATAGCAGCAGCTCCACTATTCACTTTAGCGGCCATCTGGTTAGTCAAAAAGACAGGGATTATTTAGACGATTTCTTGTCTAAGGTCTCAAACACCGAATTGTTTGATTTGTACTCCGGAATAATTTCCTTGATTTTAGAAACAATCGCATTGTTGTCTCCAGCTGATAATAATTGGTTTAAGTCATTCGTAGCCACTTCCATGTAAGCATAAGAAGGCGTATTCACTTCCGCAATTAAAATCTTCGGATGGTGCGTAGGAAGGGTGTTTTCATCATTATTTAACAACTCCTCATACAGCTTTTCGCCCGGACGTAAACCCGTATATCTGATTTCGATATCTTTATCGACACGTAATCCGCTCAACGTAATCATCTTCTTAGCTAAATCAATAATCTTTACCGACTCGCCCATATCAAAGACAAATACTTCACCACCCTGGCCCATGGTTGCCGCTTCTAATACCAGCTCGCAGGCTTCTGGAATGGTCATAAAGTAGCGCGTAATTTCTGGATGCGTTACCGTTACTGGGCCTCCACGCTCAATTTGCTTCTTAAATAAAGGAATTACCGAACCATTTGATCCTAATACGTTTCCAAAACGGGTCGCAATAAACTTAGTCTTCACCCCTTCTAACTGGTTCATCGACTGGGTATACATCTCCGCTAATCGCTTCGTGGCACCCATCACATTCGTAGGATTAACTGCCTTATCGGTAGACACCATCACAAATTTCTCTACCCCTACCTCTGACGCTAATTCGGCTAGGATGCGCGTTCCGATGACATTGGTTTTAATCGCCTCATACGGATTATTTTCCATCAAAGGCACATGCTTGTAGGCCGCAGCGTGGAAGATAATATCCGGTTGGTGGTTGTTGAAAATCTTACTAACGCGTCTCGTATCTGAGACGTCCGCTACATTAACGATTAACTGCACATTCGTAGGAACTTTTCCTGCTAATTCATACTCTAAATCATACAAGGCTGATTCTGCCTGATCGACTAAGACTAATTTAGCCGGGAAATAAGCAATCAGTTGACGTACGATTTCACTTCCAATTGAACCTGCCGCTCCTGTCACTAAAATGACTTTCCCCGAAATCTCCTCCCCTATGCGCTTATTGTTCATCTGAATGACCTCTCTACCTAGCAAATCTTCAATCTTCACATTGTGAATCTGATTCATCGCAAACTCCCCTTCAACCCACTTATCTACCGGAGGAAGGGCTTTTACCACTACGCCACGGTCCAAGAAAATATCAGATATTTTACGCTTAGATTTAGCAGACATATTGTTAATGGCCATAATCACCTCTAAGCCTTCATTAGAACCTACAAACTTATCTAATACTTCTGGCAAACTGTATACCTTAATCCCTTCGATGGTTTTCCCAATCTTAGATTCATTATCATCAATAAAACCTAAGATTTTATAATTAGTAGAGCGATCCGTTTGGAAAACGTTCTTCGTCAACATCCCCGTATAACCTGCTCCATAAATCAATACGCCTATGGTCGGTTTGAATTGGTTAATAAAGGATTCGTAAAAGCTCTTCACAAAAAAGCGAAGAATGACCATCCAGAATAGGCAAATAAAGAAGTCAATAATTAAGATAGAGGCCGATAAATTAAATACGTGTTCAAAACCCAGCGTATTTCTAATAACAGCAGAAACAAGTACGGCACCGAAAGACCCGGCAAATACCGCTTTCAAAATTAATATGGCATCCTCAATACTCGTATGCCGAATAATCCCAGCGTAGGATTGGAAATACAAAAAAGCTAAAAGACGCAAGCCTAACACAAAGATTAATTGAGAGGCAAAAATGGAGAAATCAATTTCCGTTAGCTGGAAATTCATTCTCAATAGCGTTGCAATAGAAAATGAGAAGAGTACAATGAGAGAATCAAAGACCAATACGAGCCATCTCGAGAGAAAGCGGTTCGAATATTTCCGGATGAAGGAAGATTTCGTCATAAGTGGTAATCTCTAAAACAAAAACACGGGTTAACTACTAAAATTAATGTCAGACAATTTCCAACATTCAAAATTACCAATTAAATCCCTAAACCAAGCACAAATTTATCAAACGGCAAATTATGTCGACAAACGGATTAGGACTTTCCGAATCCAGGCGCCGTTAAATCAACAATTGCATCCGATTTCATAACCATTACACGTTCGTGACTTACATTTGTCATATAGCCTATGGCGGTAACATCGGCGATCTTCTCTACTTTGGGAAAATCATCCTGCGAAACCGTAAATAGTAATTCATAATCTTCCCCCCCATTCAAAGCAGCCGTTAAAGGACTTACATTAAATTCTGTGGCTGAAAGATAGGTCTCGTCGTCGATAGGGATATTTTTCTCGAAAATACGAGCCCCTAAGCCCGAGGCATTGCATAAGTGAATAATCTCAGAGGCTAATCCATCGGAACAATCAATCATCGACGTAGGCACAACCCCTAATTCTCTAAGCTCGTGAATGATATCAAAACGGGCCATCGGTTTTAGCTGACGCAGAACAACATAGCTTTTTCCCTCTAACTCCGGTTTCATATCGGGGTTAGCTAAGAAAACTTGTTTTTCTCTTTCCAAAGAATGTAAACCCATCAAGGCTGCACCTAAATCCCCTGAAACACAAAGCACATCATTGGGCTTAGAAGTACCACGCTGGACTAGTTTCTCCGCTTCCACCACTCCTGTTGCTGTCATCGAAATGATCAAGCCTTGTGGACTAGAAGTCGTGTCCCCTCCCACTAAATCTACTTTATACTCATCGCAGGCTAATTTAATGCCTTCATAAAGCGCATCCACTGATTCTACAGAGAAACGATTGCTAAGGCCTAGTCCAATGGTGAGTTGAGCTGGAATCGCATTCATGGCTGCGATATCAGAAAGAACAACAGAAACCACTTTAAAGCCTAAATGCTGTAGCGGTGTGTAGCCTAAATCAAAATGAACGCCTTCGATGAATAACTCCGTAGTAGTTACTACCTTATTCCCTTTGGGATCTAAAACCGCTGTATCATCTCCGATACCTAGTTCTGTCCAATCTTGTTTATCGGTAAACGCGGCAGCAATGCGATTTATTAAACCAAACTCTCCAATTTCGCCAATTTCTGTTCTCTTTTCCATATAACACAAAAAGCCGTCCGAGGGACGGCTTCAATAAAATAAATACTTATTAAGGAGCAACTAAACCTAGTTTAACAATAGCACTGCTCGCTTTCACATAGGCTGTCGTTTGTTGTAGACTTAAAGCTGAAGCTGTAGGGGTAGACAAAATAGTATAGACGATTGTTCCACCCGTACCGGTAGGTGCCCCCTCCGCACTAGTTAGGCCATTTAAGGTTAAGCTTTTCTCATCTGTTGCAACCGTATAAGTTCCAGTGAATATTTTGCCATCAAACTCTGTTAAGGTTACAGAGCCCGAAGTAGATAAATCTAATTTATATTGAGAATAGCCCTGAACTACATTCGAAGTGCTTGCCTTTTCGTATTTAGTCACCCCATCCCATTGAACGGAACTCGCAGTCCATACCTTTTTTACTAAGGTTGCCACACTAACAGTGGGTGTCGGTGGAGTGGGTGTCGGTGCAGGATCTCCGCCGCCGCACGCGAGCATAGTAATAGTGAATAATACTAAAAGAATCTGTTTCATCTTCGAAAGTTTTGCAGTGTAAAATTAAAAATCTTTCTGAAAAAAAGGCGGGTTTGTCCCTTTTTATTTAGCTTCGTGTAAAATATGAAGACATATACGCGCGGACAATTAGCCCTAAGGAATGGGCAAGATAAGCCTGAAATTTGGGTTGCCTTCCAAGGGCTCATCTATGATATGACGGAGTCAAAGCTGTGGAAGAACGGAAAGCACTATGAGCATTGGGCAGGCCAAGATTTAACCCCTGAGCTGGCTGATGCGCCGCATTCTGAGAAAGTCTTTGAGAAATTCACCCCCATTGGAATCCTAGCCTAATTATGATATTAATCGTTGAAAGTGGTTCGACTAAAACAGCTTGGAGACTCATTAAGGACCCCAATACTCCTTATGAAAGTTTTTCGAGCGATGGTATTAATCCCTATTATCAAACAATAGAGGAGATTACTTTAGCGCAATCGACAGTTTTAGGCGGATTTGCAGGAATTCCCATTCAAGCCGTATTTTATTATGGTACGGGTGTAACGGGGGATGCGCAACGAAAGGTTATTTTACAGGCTTTTCAGCCTTTTTTCTCCGATTCTTGTCAATTCGATATTCAAAATGACCTCATCGCAGCGGCGAGATCACTTTGTGGAAAAACAGCTGGAGTTGCCTGTATTTTAGGGACTGGTTCTAATTCAGGTTATTGGGATGGAGGACAAATTTCTGTTCAAATTCCTCCGCTGGGTTTTTGGCTAGGGGATGAGGGGAGCGGTGGCCATTTAGGTAAATTGTTGCTCTTGAGTTATTTGCATGGGCAAATGCCCTTGGATTTACGCGCTATTTTTGAAAAGCGATACGGGGCATTGGACCGGTTAACCGTATTAGATAAGGCCTACAAACAATCGTTCCCAAATCGCTGGTTTGCTAGTTTTTCCAAGTTCCTTTTTGATCACCGCAGAGATGGCTTCTGCTATGGATTAATCGAACAATCCTTCGAAGCCTTTATTTCGTTGTATTTAATGCGCTATCCGGAGGGCCAGACTTTCCACTTCACGGGTTCGGTGGCCTTTTATTATTCCGATATTTTAAAGAAAATCATGAAAAGAAATGGTTTGACCATAGGACATATAAGTGAGGAGCCTATGGCTGGACTTTGCTTGTATCACAAGGGGGAATTTTGGCCATAAATTCGTAAATTGCGGCACTTCTAAAAAAGCCTAAGACAACAAACTTAAACATTACCTATGACGTCACACATTAAATCCATAGGAACAAAGCAAAAAGCACTTCAAATCAATCTAGATCGCAGTATCTACGGTTCCTTTGCGGAAATCGGAGCGGGCCAAGATGTAGCGGCTAACTTCTTCAAAGCAGGTGGCGCTTCCGGTACTATTGCCAAAACCATCTCCGCTTATGACATGGCTTTTTCAGATGCCATCTATGGCGAAGAGGCCTCAGGAAAATATGTTTGCGAGCCGCGTTTGATGAAGATGTTGAACCGGGAGTTTAAATTATTGAATGTTCGATTGACAGAATCGGCAGCAGAGAAACGCTTCTTTGCCTTCGCTGACACGGTATCAGCCTTGAATTTCCAAAAGACAAATGACGCTCACGGCTGGATTGGACTTCGCTTCCAATTAACGCCAAGTGGCGGATTTAATGATGTCGTGATTCACGTCAACATGCTAGACAATGATAATATCTTGCAGCAACAGGCTTTGGGGGTGATTGGGGTGAATTTGTTGTTCGGGTGCTACCATTATTACGATAATCCAGAGAAATTACTTTTATCCCTGTTAGATGATTTGTCCAAAGACCGGATCGAAATCGATATGATTCGTTTCGAGGGACCAGACTTCAAGGAGGTGGATAATCGCTTGATGTCACTGTATTTAGTGAAGCACGGGTATACGCAAGCGGCCGTTTTTGGTCCAGATGGAAAGGTGATGCAACCCTATGACGCTTTGTCAAAAAAGCACATCGTAGCGGTTCGGGGTCGTTTCCGTCCTGTGACGAATATCTTCTCGGACATGTTAAAGAAAGGCGTCGCGCAGTTCGAGCAAGAGCCTGATGTGGACGATGATAAAATCTGTGTACTGTCTGAATTGACGCTGAAAAGCTTAGAGAATGAGACACACAAAATTGATGAAAAAGACTTCCTAGATCGAGTGGATATTTTATGTTCCTTAGGCCAAACGGTATTAATCTCTAACTTCCACGAATACTTCAAATTAGTCGACTTTTTAAATCAATTTTCTAAGTTAAAAATGGCCTTAGTGATGGGTATGCCTAACTTAGAGTACATTTTCGAGGAAAAACATTACAAGGAGGTACCGGGTGGAATTATGAGTGCTTTTGGCTGTTTATTTGGCCAAAACATCAAA
>CAJCBY010000127.1 GCA_903960725.1 uncultured Cytophagaceae bacterium
CGTGATCCAAGAGAAAAAGAGTTGCGGTAGGTTCCAGTTTGGAAAAATAAAGCCTGCCGCAATTAATAATACATTGTATCCTAAGTAGCCAATTGAGTCTACGATATACATCAAGAATCCAATGTTTGCTTTGTGTCTGGTGATCGCAATCATGCGTTCAAATACAGATGTTGTAATGGTTAAATAGGGCAGGTAAATGCCAAATCCAGTCAGCACAATTAGCCAAAAACTGTTCATCGAATGAACACCCCATAAACCGGCAATAACAAGCAACAGGTATCCTGTCGCAATGGCGCTGAGGCTAATAAAAAAGGCGAGGTAATTCCGCTTAATTAAGACCAAGCTACCGTTTATGACTAGGATCCCCACGGTGACCCAGATCTCTGTTTGGGAATAGATAGATGGTACTCCTTCGTAGCCTAAATAATGCCAAATCTCTGGTGCAAAATCCGATCGAATTCCGCGCAATAACGAAGCAAACAAATACAATAAAGAAATCGTTAGAATGCCTGGCCAAAGCTGCTTTATCAGCTGAATACGGTCTTTTTGAGTCATGGGTTGACGTTCAGCTCGATCCGCCACTTCCTCTGCGGTAGGGCGAGGAATCTGCGTCAACATCCACACAAAAAATAGAAAGGGAAGTGCGTATAGTAAGCCCGCCGCAAAGGGCATCCAGTTTTCTGCCACGCCCCAATTCAACAAAGAAACCCCCACCGATTTAGAAACCCCATCGGCTAAGATAAAACTGCTCCCTAAGGCAGCGATGAATAATTCGGTATTCTTTTTGCCTTCTAAAAAGCCTTGAATGTAACCAAAGATCATTCCGAGTGGAAGACCATTGAGTAGTAGAAAAATCAAATTATACGGCTTTGGCACTAATCCAAAACCCAAAAGCGCAAGTTCTGCGACAACAATACTACTAATAATCGCCTTCGCTCGCTTCTCCCACGTAATGGAGGAGACGAAGAAAATGCCACACCATTTTGAGAGCATATAACCCGCGATTTGGGAGGAAATTAGGATGGATTTCCAGTGGATTCCCATAAAAAATTGTTCTTCATAGGTGCCCGCAGTAAAGGGTTTGCGAAATCCATAGACACAGAAATAACAACCAAAGGCGGCGATCATCGACCAGGCGGGATGCCATCTCCAAGCTTTTGTGTTCGCTTGGATCATTTCAGGTTTTCCTGTAAGAATGGAGCGTAAAATTCGATGGGTTGTACTGTTAGGTTAGGAATTTTGGCCATATCATCATAGCGACGCAATTGAACGGCGTCCTTGTAATAGGGGTTCGCTTCGAATTTCTGACATTCTTCCTCTGACATCGGCCCGCCTTGCAACTGAAGGCTTAGAACGGATGGCTCGCTCAACAGGGCAAAATAAGACGGCTCCACGGCACACAAATAGCGCTTCGCAGCTACGTGTAAATGCACGGGCTCAGAAACAGCTGGAATGAAATATTTGATCAAAAATCGATTGCCTAATTCCTCATGCAAATCATCAATTCCCTGCTCAGGCGCATCGTCTGGTAGCGCATGCAATAGGTGGCCAATGTCATGTAATAGCGAGGCGATGACTAAACTACTCGACGCCTTTTCAGCTAAAGCTAAATGCGCAGATTGCAGTGCATGTTCTCCTTGCGTAACGGGTTCTCCACCATATTCAGAGTCCCCTTGATCGTTAAACAAGGTGATGATTTTTTCGACGATTGAGCTCGACATATTTTTTCGATTAATTATGTTAATTTAGGGCTTATAAAAGGCCTAAAAAAGGCCAATAGGGCGATTTAAATTAGATTTTACTTCGCGGTAATTATTTAATAATATGAAAGAGGGATACACGATAAGGCAGGCTGTTGAATCGGATGCAGCCAGCGTAAAATGTTTGCTGGAGGAGTTGGAAAACCGACTTTTTGATCAATCTGTTTTCATGTGTATTTATAGAGAGTACCTAATTGCTCCATTAACGCTCATGCAAGTGGCTGTTCAGAATGAAAACGAGATTATTGGTTTCATTTCCTGCAAGGGGCAATCACTTTTACACCACGAAGGACTCGTTTTTGAAATTCAAGAATTGATTGTGACCGCGGCGCACCAAGGTAGAGGAGTGGGGCGTAATTTAATCGATGCGCTAAAACCGGAACTCGCTGTGCTAGGAGCAAAGTCTTTAGAGGTCACCTCCAATAAAAGACGCAAAGAAGCCCACGCATTTTATCAATCTGTGGGCTTCTTAAATTCACATGAAAAGTTTACGATTTACTTTTGACCTAGTTTCAAGGCTAGTTTGATTTTTGTAAAGATATCATAGTTGTTGTATATGCCTCCAAAAGTTTCAGCGCCTGGACCAAAAGCAAATACAGGAATCATTTGACCCGTGTGTCCTTTCGTCGTGAAAGCTGCTTTAACTTCACCAGTCTTCATATTTCCACCCATCAACGCCATTCCACCTGTCTCGTGGTCTGCCGTGATGATGACTAATGTTTCTTCGTTCTTTTGGGCAAAATCAAGCGCGTATCCAATGCTTTTGTCAAAGTCCACCATTTCCGTAATCGCGTAGTCCGCATCATTTGCATGTCCACCCCAATCAATTTGTGACCCTTCGATCATCACGAAAAATCCTTTCTTATTCTGATTCAAAATTTCAAGTGATTTTTTTGTGGATTTCAATAAAGCATCGCCGCGGCCTTCCATCACTTTGATGGGATTTTCATCTGCATAAAGTGCGACAAGAGGACCTTTAGTAATACCGTCTACATCTAAGGTCGACTGAACTTGGTAGCCCTTTTTACGCAAGGAATCTAGCAGATTTAAACCATCTTTCCGCTTTTCAAAATACTTTCTTCCGCCGCCTATCACCACATCGACAGGAGTCTTCATAAAATCCAATGCGATTTCTTCATGCATCGAGCGCTTTAATTGATGCGCAATGAAAGAAGACGGAGTGGCATCCGTAATATCACAGGTGCTGACTAAGCCCGTGGCTAATCCCTTTTGCTCCGCCATTTCAAGTAAAGTAGTCGAAGGGACTTTTAATGAATCTACTCCTATCGCCCCATTATAGGTTTGTTTTCCCGTAGCAAATGCCGTAGCACCCGCCGCAGAATCCGTCACATAATTATCTGATGCCTGGTTTTTATGAAAGCCGATTACCTTCACGCGTTCTAGATTTAGATGGCCTCTGTTAGCGGTTAATCCCGCATAGATTTGGCTGACCCCCATTCCATCGCCTATGAGAAGGATAACATTTTTTGGGGTTTTTTGGCCAAATAAACTAGCGCTTATAAGGCAAAGGGCTAACAATTTTTTCATGAGTATAGTTTTTGAATGTATTCTGCAGTGAAACCAGGTGAAGTGGTCATTCCTTTGCCACCTATTCCATTGATAATATGGATTACGTCATCCACGACTTTCGTGAATACGTCTGATCGTGTACCTTGTAAGTAAAACCCTGCCCAAGTCGAATCAATGGTCCAGTTTTCCAATGAGGTGATTCGCTTCGCTTCCGCTAACATCATCTCATTGATTTCAGAGGAGACTTCAAAACCGAAATTAGCCTGTTCTCCAGCAGGCACATATTCGTGTGAATCCCCTAAAATAATGGAGCCGTCATCCGCTTGTTTAAACAAGATGTGAATACCTTTTGCCTGTAATTGTTTTTGTTCCGAAGAGGTATAAATTTTAGCAAAAGAAGGACAAGATTTAAAGCTATCGTAGCGACGAATTGTTAAGCCTGTTAGGATGTTTGATTTAAGTATTTTCTTCTGAGGCGCCAGACGCAACATCTGCAATTTGCTGATTTTTAGCTCGGAGGTGGGGTAATGTTCCGGTAGTAAGAATTGTGTATCGCGTCCATTAGCTAAGATTACCTTATCACCCCAAAACGATTGCTTCTTAGAGGTTGTGATCATTGCAATTCCGCGTTTTTTCTCTACCGCAATGACTGGACATGAGTTTTGGTAATGTAAACCTAAATTTTTAATCATAAACTCGCGAACTCGGTGCACCATCACAAGGGGATTCAGTGAAGCTTCCTCCGGAATGAATAATCCTCCTTTCACATACTCTTTTTTAAAATGGGGGTTAATCTCTAACGTTTCTGATGCAGTGTACAGGCGAGAGATATAATCACGGTCTTTAAAAAGTTGCATCATTTCCTCCAGCAAGATCATTTCCTGGTCATCCGAGGCAACGTACCAGGAACCGTTTTTCACCACGGAGATATCTACTTCTTCTTGTAGATCCTTGTATATTTTCAAGGATTTTCTGCCATAATCGAACCAAGTGTCCAAGGCTTGTCCAGAAGGAACGGCTTGTCCAAAATTGCGAAAACTCGCCTCGTAAGGCTGGGCATCTTTCTCTAATAACAAAACCGATTTTCCTTTTCTCAGTGCGTGGTAAGCACAAAAGGTTCCTATGATACCGCCACCTACAATGACTAAATCGTATTTTCTATTTTTATACATAAGAGAGTAGGTCAGAAATTTTCTCTAAAAGTCCATCGTTTGGATGTGCAGCTAATTGCTCTCGTGTATGCGTTCCGTTGCAAACTCCTAAGGCATAACGAACACCTGCATTTTTGCCAAATAGCAAATCCACAGGCGTATCTCCCACATTGATCACTTCTTCCAGATCTGTGATACCAAGCGACTTCATCGCATACTGAATCATGGCAGGCGAAGGTCTTCCTTCTCCATTCACTTCATCGGGAGTGACAGAAAGATGTATACTTGTTGAGGATTCCGAGTTAGCCACCCAGTCTAAGCGACCTAAAATAATATCGGCTACCTCGCGGTAAAAACCGGTCGTTAGGGCGATCTTAATTCCTTTCGCATGTAAGGCATCGAAAAGTTCCAGGCATCCTTCCGTAGGATAAACGGGCTGTGTACGGTAATGGTTTTCTAATATTTCTTTAAAATCCGCATACGACTTTGCGGCTAGTTCTGCTATGCGCGGATCCCCTTTGCCTACTTGCTCCGTCCACAACAAAGTGAAAACATACAATTTTGCGTAGCCTTGCAAGGCCAAAATACGTTCATCACTAGAATGCAATTCATTTTTAATGGCCGCTTGTTTAAAGCAATATTCCACTTCATGTTGGTCCATTACTGTGGTGCCGGCCATGTCTAAAACAACTAGTTTAATCTCTTTCATACATAAATATACCACCACCGCATTAACCTGCTATTATGCCTAATTCATGAAATTGTTATGCTTTAAAATATGGTACTTTTCTAAGTTTTTATTCTGAAAAATTTGGTTTCAAAATGAGGCATAACACAGGCGTAATATGTAACGCTTATTCTTAACAATATCTTGTTTTTTCTGATTCATCTTGTTAAAACAGGTAGTCTACTTTTGCATCGAACATTAATTAAACTAACTCATATGAAAAACAATGTACAAATGTTTTTTGCAAAAATGAGCCCCAAATC
>CAJCBY010000128.1 GCA_903960725.1 uncultured Cytophagaceae bacterium
CAAATTTTTAGGCCTTTTTTTTCGAAAAAAAACTGGATTTATTTTTGGTTTCAAATTTGGAACGACATCTTATTTTACTATTTTTGTCTCCCCGCTTAAGAAAAAAACTAACGTTTTTCTTAGTTAAGAACCAGTAAAAACTTTTTTAATTATTCACTAGGCAAATTCCTCAAAAATTTGCCCTGAGAAGTGTTCGACCAATATAATTGATGCAAATCGAAGTAAGAGATTTATGGAACCAGTGCTTGAATATCATCAAAAATGATATTTCAGAACAGAGTTTCGCTACTTGGTTTGCTCCAATTGTCCCCCTTAAATTTCAAAACAACACGTTAACCATACAGGTCCCTTCACAGTTCTTCTATGAATGGCTTGAAGAGAAGCACGTTTCGGATTTAAGAAAAGCAATCGACCAAACCATTGGTCGTCAAGGAATGTTAGAGTATTCTATCGTTATCGACAAGGGTGATCGAAAAAATCCTCCGATTACATTTAACCTACCTCCGACAAATCAAGGTCAAAATACAGCAGATCAAGGGCGTAATTTCCCGAACCCTGCTAAGAGTCCATTTGAACTTAAAAACCTAGACTCTTTAGAATTAGATTCTTATTTAATTCCAAAATATACTTTTGATAAATTTATCGAAGGGGATTGTAATCGCTTAGGTCGCGCTGCGGGTATGGCGGTTGCAAATAAGCCTGGTTTAACAGCCTTTAACCCATTGATGATTTATGGAGGAGTTGGCTTAGGTAAGACTCACTTAATTCAGGCGATTGGTAACCAAATTAAAGATTCGTTCCCAGACAAGTTTGTTTTATACGTTTCCACTGAGAAATTCACCAACCAGTTTGTAAATGCCATTCGTAATAATTCCATCGAGGGTTTCACGAATTTCTATTTACAGGTAGATGTATTGATTATTGATGACGTTCAATTCCTATCTGGTAAAGAAAAAACACAGGAAACATTCTTTAATATATTCAATCACTTACACCAATCAGGTAAGCAAATTATCCTTTCTTCCGACCGGGCTCCAAGGGACTTAGCTGGAATGGAAGATCGTCTCTTATCCCGCTTTAAGTGGGGATTAACTGCCGATCTGCAACAACCGGATTTTGAAACGAGAATTGCCATCATCCAAAAGAAATTGCAAGAAGATGGAATTCAAATAGATTTTGAGGTATTAGAATACTTAGCACATTCCATTCAAACAAACGTACGTGAATTAGAAGGCGTTATTATTTCTTTAATGGCTCAAGCCTCACTTACACGTAAAGAGATTGACTTAGAATTAGCAAAGTCTACTTTAAAGAGCATAGTTAACGAACAAGAAAAGGAATTAAGTGTAGAGAGCATCCTTGATGTGGTAACGAATCATTTCGATGTAGATCTTGAAACCTTACGAGGCAAGTGTCGCAAAAAGGAGAATGTATTCCCACGTCAAATTGCCATGTACATGTTAAAGGAATTAACTAATCTGCCTTTAAAGTCGATTGGTTACCATTTTGGCGGAAGAGATCACAGCACGGTAATACATGCTGTACAATCTGTCTCTGAAGCGATGGAAATAGATCAAAATGTGGAAAAGACCATCAGGAACCTGTTCACCCGATTTAATCTTAAAGGAGTTCAATCATAAAAAAAGCGGCTAATCTACATTAACCGCTTTTTTATTGCCTTAGAATTATTCTTTTTCCGCAACAGCGTCTTTATCGATCAGCGCACTGTCATCCACCTTCACTTTATCTTTAATCTTCGCTTCCAATTCGTCCATTAACTCAGGATTGTCTTTTATTAAGTCTTTCACCGCATCGCGACCTTGTCCTAAGCGATTTCCATTATAAGAGAACCAAGAACCCGATTTGTCGATTACTTCTAAATCAACACCTAAATCAAGAATTTCACCCGCTTTAGAAATACCTTCACCATACATGATATCAAATTCAACTACTTTGAAAGGAGGTGCTAATTTATTTTTCACCACTTTCACACGCGTTCTATTACCCGTGATTGAATCTGCGCTTTCCTTAATTTGACCTGCACGGCGAATATCTAAACGAACAGATGCATAAAATTTCAATGCATTACCACCTGTAGTCGTCTCAGGAGAACCGAACATTACCCCGATTTTATCACGTAACTGGTTAATAAAGACGCAGCAACAGCCAGTCTTATTTATGGTACCTGTTAGTTTACGCAAGGCTTGTGACATCAAACGAGCTTGAAGACCCATTTTAGAATCCCCCATTTCTCCTTCAATCTCCGCTTTAGGAACTAAAGCTGCTACCGAGTCAATGACAATGATATCAATGGCACCGGAAGAGATTAAGTGTTCTGCAATCTCTAAAGCTTGTTCCCCATTATCTGGTTGTGAGATCAACAGATTTTCACAGTCAATGCCTAATTTCTCAGCATAAGAACGATCAAAAGCGTGCTCTGCATCAACAAAAGCGGCTAAACCACCTGCCTTTTGAGCTTCTGCAATCATATGTAAGGTTAAAGTCGTTTTACCAGACGATTCAGGTCCATAAATCTCAACCACACGTCCTCGAGGCACACCGCCGATTCCTAAGGCTAAGTCTAATCCTAATGAGCCTGTAGAGATAACAGGAACATCCATCACTTTACTGTCTGATAATCGCATTACGGTACCTTTTCCGTAAGCTTTATCTAATTTCTCTAACGTAGTTTGTAAAGCTTTTAACTTTTCAGCCGCTAGGCCTTGCGCATCACTAGCTTGTTTCGCCATTTTCGTTTTTTATCTAAAAATTTAAGGGGCAATCGACTATATTTGTTTTATCGTTTGGCCTATACAAAAATAGAAAATTGCCTCTAATTTTTTATACAAACAATTGATAATAAATTGTGCTTTGGCATGAAAAATCAGACACTTGTTATTTTTCTATTCTTATGCTCTTTTTTGAGCCTTTACGGGCAAGAAAATAATGCATTGATCGCGGGAGAAAATTTAAAATACCGAATACATTTAGGATTCATTAATGCTGCGGAAGCGACCATTAAAAGTAGTGCTAACACTAGTAATTGGGGCGATAAAAAAGTACGAAAGGTTGAAATAGAGGGTAAAACGACAGGGGTCCTTGAATTATTTAGCCCATTACGTGACTATTGGTCAGCAAACATTGATACCGAAACGCTACTACCCATCAAAACCGAAATGCGCAAACGTGAGGGGCGCTACCGAAAAGAGGAAACGGTACTGTATCAAATGGATAAAGGTTTTGCCCGAATTACGTCCCCTCAAAATAAACCAGTGACAAGCACGATGGCGGGACCGAAAGATCTTTTGGACCTTATTTCTGCCTATTATTTCTTACGAAATAAACCTGTATCAGATAAAAAACCAGGATCTCGCTGGTCTGCCCAAGTATTAGTGGATAGCAAGATTTACGAATTAGTATTAGTGGTCAAAGCGAAAGAAACGATCGAAACAGAGGCAGGGAAAAAAGCAAGCATAAAAACAAACATACTTTTACCTAAAAATAACTTGTTTAAGGAAGAAGATGCTATTCGACTTTGGATCAGTGACGATGATTACCAAGTTCCATTAAAAGTACAAGTCAATTTGAAAATCGGTTTTCTAACTATTGATTTGGTAGATTACACCATCGCAGGAAAGAAAATTTACTTTCCTAAAGCCTCTTTGTAGGCGGCTAACACTCTCCCACGAGCAAATTCATGGTTTACAATGGGTGCAGGATAAGTCAATTCTTGCAATTCAGGAACCCATTTTTTGATGTAGGCCAAAGATTGATCAAACTTCTGTGTCTGCAAAGTCGGATTGAAAACTCTAAAATATGGAGCTGCATCACAACCAGAACCCGCAGCCCATTGCCATCCGCCATTATTTGCAGCAAAATCAAAGTCTAACAATTTCTCTGTAAAATAAGCTTCACCCCACCGCCAATCAATCAATAAATGCTTCACTAAAAAGCTTGCCACAATCATCCGAACCCGATTGTGCATAAAACCTGTTGTATTCAGTTCTCGCATGCCAGCATCAACGATTGGATATCCGGTTTTACCCTCGCACCAAGCCTTGAATTCCACCTCGTTATTACGCCATTTCATCCGATCGTATTCCTTTCTAAATGAATGCCCCTCTCCTATGTGCGGAAAATGATACACTATATTGAAGTAAAAGTCACGCCAAATCAATTCATTCAACCATACTTCAGATTTACCTACTGCCTGGCGAACTAGAGATCGAATGGAAATTGTACCAAATCGTAAATGCACCGAGAGTCTCGAAGTACCTGGTTTGGCAGGAAAATCACGGTCCTGAGCGTAGGCTTTGATTAATTCATCTTGGACTATTGCCTGAGGAAAAGCTAAGCCCGAAGGCTGGAAACCGATATCCGGTAAAGAAGGAATGCTAAAAGTATCAGCTACATAATTTTTCAGCGCCTGAGAGGCAAAATTAGGCAACACCATCTCAGATAATATAGCCTTCCATTTACGAGAATAAGGCGTAAAAACGGTGTAGGGTGTACCAGCTCCGGATAAAACCTCGTCTTTCTCAAAAACGACTTGATCCTTATATGTTGAAAAAACGCACCCCTTTTCCTGGGCCAGTGCATTAACAGCTGCATCACGCTCCTGGCCGTAGCGCTCATAATCGTGGTTTGTATAAATTCGAACCACATCCCATTGCGTCAAAAGCTCTTTAAAGACGGCTAGGGGATTACCTTGTTTAACACAGAGATGACCACCTATGGCCTCATTAAGGCGTGTGATCGATTGATGAATAAACTCTACCCGCCCATCGTTTTTCGAAGGAAGGCGATCTAAGATGTTCGTATCAAAAATAAAGAGAGGAAGCACGGGTTCTTCAGCGGACAAAGCTTGGAATAATCCATGATTGTCTTCTATTCTTAAATCGCGCCTAAACCAAAATATGGAAACTTTTTTCATCCTCTATGTATCTTAAAGGGGTAAACTACACAGATTCTAGATTGTTTCAAAAATTTACCTTGACAAGCCCCCCTTCAATATGGTATATTTGTAGATTATAAAAATTCAAACCCGCTGAGAATGAAATTATCTGAATTCAGATTTGATTTACCCCAAAACCTAATTGCCCTTAACCCAACAGAAAATCGCGAAGATGCGCGTATGATGGTGGTTAATCGCAAAAACAAAACGATTGAACATAAGAAATTCACTGATATCATTGACTATTTTGGCGAAGGTGATGTCTTAGTGACAAACAATACCAAGGTTTTCCCTGCACGTTTATACGGCAATAAGGAGAAAACGGGAGCTCAAATCGAGGTCTTTTTATTAAGGGAGTTAAATAGAGAACACCGTCTTTGGGACGTATTAGTAGATCCAGCACGTAAAATTCGGGTGGGTAATAAATTGTATTTCGGTGATTCAGACTTAGTGGCAGAGGTAATTGATAATACTACTTCACGTGGTCGTACGATTCGTTTCTTATATGATGGCGATCACGACGCTTTAATGCAAACCATCCATGAATTAGGGGAAACACCACTTCCTGATGAAATTCGCTTAAAAAGAAAGGCAACTGATGATGATCGGGAGCGTTTTCAAACCATTTATGCAGAGCATGTAGGTGCTGTTGCAGCTCCTACTGCAGGTTTACACTTCTCGAAGATCATCATGAAGCGTATGGAATTAAACGGTGCTCAGTTTACTCCCATTACGTTGCACGTGGGTTTAGGTACTTTCCGTCAAGTAGATGTAGAGGATTTAACTAAACACAAAACAGATTCAGAGCACTTCATGATCAATGAGGCTACCTGCAATTATGTAAATGAAGCAATTGACAATAAAAAACAAATACTTGCCGTAGGGACGACCGTGATGAAAGCGCTCGAATCATCCGTTTCGGCGAGTGGTCACTTAAAGCCTATCAATAGTTGGACTGATAAATTTATCTTCCCGCCATACGAATTTAAGATACCTACTGCTTTATTAACGAATTTCCATCTTCCTGAATCCATTCTATTGATGATGGCGTCGGCTTTTGGTGGACATGAATTGATCACAGAAGCCTATAAACAAGCGATTAAAGAAAAATACCGTTTCTTCTCGTATGGCGATGTGATGTTAATCATCTAATTGAATTAATCGGGTTTGCTTTGAAAAAATATGCCATTATTGTCGCAGGGGGCTCCGGCCAGCGTATGCAAAGTGCGGTCCCTAAGCAATTTTTGCTTTTGCAGGGCAAACCCGTTTTATACCATACGCTGGCTGCCTTTAACCAGGCAGATGCTTCCACGGAGATAATCGTCGTATTACCTTCAGATCAATTTGATTTTTGGAAGTCCTTGATTTCAGAGTTACCAACAATTCCCCACCGATTAGTATCAGGAGGAAACTCGAGGTTCCAAAGTAGCCAAAATGCCATTCAGACGTTGACAGAAGACGGAATTGTTGCCATTCACGATGGGGTCAGGCCCTTAATTGAACCATTTTTGATCAGCTCAAGTTTTCAGGCAGCTGCAGAAAAAGGCAATGCGGTTTTAGCCGTGGCTTCAAAGGATTCCGTTCGGAATTATTCCGATGTGAAAAAAAGTTTCCAACACGTAAACCGGGAGTCGATTCGGCTG
>CAJCBY010000129.1 GCA_903960725.1 uncultured Cytophagaceae bacterium
AGAGATATTTGGCAATACATCTCGATGGGGTATTTCAAGCAAAAGATCAAAGCGGGTGAAATCGGATCTTCGGCTATGCCTCACAAGGTGAACCCGATTGATTTTGAAAACGCGGAAGGAAACTTAGCGATGGCGAATGCCTTCTTTGAATTCTTATCAGCGAAGCTTCCGATTTCGCGTTTACAGCGTGACTTGACAGATTCGACGGTATTGCGTAATGTGGGTACGCCTTTGGCACACGTCGTGATCTCATTGAACTCTTTGCAACGCGGTTTAGGGAAATTAGAATTGAACAATAGCAAAATTCAACAGGATTTAGAAGATAACTGGGTGGTTATTGCGGAGGCAATCCAAACGGTATTACGCCGTGAAGCTTTCCCTAAGCCCTATGAGGCATTGAAAGATTTGACACGTCACCACGGAAAGATTGATCAAGCTGTTTTCCACGCATTCATAGACGGATTAGCTGTTTCGGATTCGATCAAGGCAGAATTGAAATTAATCTCACCGTTTAATTTTACAGGCCGCGACGAAAACTAAGCCGCAACCGCTGACCACTGAATACTTACAAGATTAGAGATAATAGAGTAGAGAGTAAAGATGGTGAATGGTAAGTGGTGAATGGTCCTCCGGACTTCGGACTCATTCCCTTCGGACTGACTACTGACAAGATTAGAGATCATAGAGTAGAGAGTAAAGATGGTGAATGGTAAGCGGTGAATGGTCCTCCGGACTTCGGACTCATTCCCTTCGGACTGACTACTGACAAGATTAAAGATAATAGAGTAGAGAGTAAAGATGGTGAATGGTGAATGGTAAGTGGTGAATGGTCCTCCGGACTTCGGACTCATTCCCTCCGGACTACCGACTAAACCCCTCCGGACTACTGACTCATTCCCTCCGGACTACTGACCACCGACTACTGACTACTAGATACTGTTTTATGACCCACCTCATGCACATCGCCCTCGTGGTAGCCGATTATGACGAAGCCATCGCTTGGTATACCCAAAAATTGGGTTTTACGTTAGTGGAAGACACCGTTTTGAGTGATGTGAAACGTTGGGTATTAGTGCAGCCGTCAGGAGAGGGTTCTTGTCAATTGCTTTTAGCGAAAGCGGCGACGGAGGAACAAAAATCGAGAGTAGGCAATCAGACAGGAGGTCGCGTATTTCTGTTCTTGCACACGGATGATTTTGAACGGGATCACGCTAATTTGATCGAAAAAGGAATTACGATTGTACGTGGTCCGAGCGAGGAAGAATATGGTAAAGTGCTCGTATTCGCGGATTTATATGGAAATTTGTGGGATTTGATCGGTTAAAATTTTGATTTTACGGAATTCACTCTACATTTGTATCAAATAACAACACAATGACAAAAGCAGCATACAACAAAAACTGGTGGCAAGGATAACAATCCCTGAACAGTTTTGCTGTGTGTACATGATATGTTTACGAAAGGCTTGCTGTTCAACAGTAAGCCTTTTTTTATTAATTTTGCCCTTTGAAACATGTCTAGCATAAATATACGAACTTCACGAAAAACGCTTTTGGCCGATACGCTGACGCCAATTGGAATCTTTTTGAAGATTCGAAAAAACTATAAAAACTCTGTCATCTTAGAATCGGCAGATTACCACGGCAAGGAGCATGGCTTTTCGCACATTGCCTTTGATCCCGTGGCGCGCTTCGAGTTGACGGATTCGAAAGTCACCCAAACTTTTCCAGACGGAACCCAAGAGAATTTCACTTTAGCGAATCGCCATGATGCGGTAGCGGCGTTGAAGAGCTTTGCGGATCGTTTTGATTTTAAGAAGGAAAAAGGAGATTCGCCGATGGCGAACGGGCTTTTTGGCCATATCTCCTATGATGCAGTGACCTATTTCGAGGATATCGATATTCAAGCGAAAAATCCCGAATCAGAAATTCCATCGATTCGTTATTATGTGTATCGTTACGTAGTGGCGGTGAATCATTTTAATAACCAAATGAGCCTCTACGCGCATAGCTACGATGGATCTGAACCTTCATTTGATACAATTACTTACCTATTAGACATGCCGCATTATGCGACTGCGTCCTTTGCACGTCAAGGTGAAGAGGTGAGTAATTTAACGGAAGACCAAACACGTGAAATCGTCAATACTTGCATCAAACATTGTTTGCGCGGGGATGTATTTCAAATCGTTCCCTCTAGGCGTTTTGCCCAAAAATTCCAAGGCGATGATTTCCAAGTCTACCGCGCACTTCGCTCGGTGAATCCGTCGCCCTATTTATTTTATTTTGATTACGAGGAATACCGGATTTTTGGGGCTTCTCCGGAGAAGCAAATCAAGATTGAGGGTTCAGTCGCGGAGATTCATCCGATTGCAGGCACGTTTAGGCGTTCAGGCGATGACGCGCGCGATGCGGAATTAGCGCAGGCTTTGATCGCAGATCCGAAGGAATCAGCAGAACATGTGATGTTAGTGGATTTAGCGCGGAACGATTTAAGTCGTTCGGCGGATAATGTGAAGGTAGAGACGTTCAAGGAGGTTCAATTCTTCTCGCATGTGATTCACTTGGTTTCCAAAGTTACAGGGCACTTACAAAAGGGAGTGAATCCCTTGCAAATGGTGGCGGATACGTTCCCGGCTGGCACTTTGAGTGGCGCACCGAAGCACAATGCGATGACGATTATTAACCGCTTGGAGCCGACTAATCGGGCTATTTATGGCGGGGCGATCGGATTTATGGATTTCGAGGGCAATTTTAATCACGCCATCGCGATCCGTACGTTTTTGAGTAAAGGGGATACCTTATTTTTCCAAGCCGGAATGGGCGTAGTCGCTAAGTCCGTGGTGGAAAGTGAGATGCAGGAAATTCACAATAAATTAGCCGCCTTGCGCAGAGCGTTAGAGGTGGCAGAAAACTTAGCCTAAGGATATGAAAGTATTGGTCATAGATAATTACGATTCCTTTGTCTACAATTTGGTCTACCTGTTGAAGGAATTAGGCGCGGAGGTGGACGTGTTTCGCAATGATAAAATTTCCCTGGAGGAAGTGGGTAAATACGATCAGATCTTGTTGTCGCCGGGTCCAGGGATTCCGTCAGAGGCAGGGATTATGATGGATTTATTGAAAGAATATAAGTCGACCAAAAAAATCCTCGGTGTCTGCCTGGGGCATCAGGCGATTGCGGAGGCTTTTGGCTCTCAACTGAGTAATATGGGCGAGGTATTGCATGGCGTGACTACGGAATGTGTGGTGACGGATCCGACAGAGCGCTTATTCCTAGACATTCCGTCACGCTTCGAAGTGTGCCGCTACCATTCGTGGACAGTGGTTCCTTCAAGCATGCCGAACGATTTAAAGATTACGGCGGAAGATGACAAAGGTTTTGTATTAGCAGAAGCACACTCGACATATGATGTGCGTGGGGTTCAATTCCACCCAGAGGCGTTTTTAACGCAACACGGATTGCAAATGATTAAAAATTGGATGAAATAAGCAATGAAAGATATATTAAATAGACGGGCAGCGGGGGACGCATTATCAGAGAATGAAGCGAGGGAGATTTTGCTGCGTATTGGGCAAGGAGAAATCAATCCAAGTCAAATCGCCGTATTTTTAGCCTCTTATTGGTTTAATCCGATACAAGTGGATGAGCTAAAAGGATTTGTTTCTGCGATGATGGAATTAGCTATTACGGTTGATCTATCGGAATTTGACGCGATGGATGTGTGCGGA
>CAJCBY010000130.1 GCA_903960725.1 uncultured Cytophagaceae bacterium
AACTAAGTCTTTTGCTTCTTTCAAACCTTGACCAGTTAAGTCTTTTACTAATTTAACGATCGCTAATTTGTTAGGACCAGCAGCTTTTAAGATTACATCGAAAGATGTCTTCTCAGCAGCAGCATCACCACCTTCACCGCCACCAGCTGCAGGACCTGCAACCATAACAGCACCAGCAGCAGCTGGCTCAATACCATACTCATCCTTAAGGATAGTAGCTAATTCGTTTACTTCTTTTACAGTTAAGTTCACTAATTGTTCAGCGAACGCTTTTAAATCTGCCATTTTTTGAAAATTTAATTGTTAAGAATAATAATTTATTGGAGTCTTCACTCCGGTAAAACTTGGTAATAATTACTCAGGGCGCTCAGACAAAGTCTTCACGATACCAGCTAATTTCTTCTCACCGCTTAGTAATGCTGAAACAACATTTTTAGCAGGCGATTGTAATAAGCCAATAACTTCGCCAATCATCTCGTTTTTCGACTTGATGTTCTCTAGTGCAGATAATTGACCTTCGCCAATGTAAATGCCACCTTCGATAGACGCAGCCTTGAATGCAATTTTATCTTTTCCAGCTTCTTTACGGAAGTCTTTGATCAATTTTGCTGGTACTTTAGCATTTTCAGTTGCGAAAATGATACCAGACATTCCTGTCAAAACTTCTGCATCTAAAGAGGAATAATCCGTTCCAGTCTTAGCTAATGCTTTCGAGATTAACGTGTTCTTGAATATTTTGTATTCAACACCTCTCTGAAAACATAGGCCGCGGAATTGATTCGCTTCGGCTACAGTTAAACCGGCTGTACTTGCAATGTAGAAGTACGGAGTTGCCGCGAACTTTTCGCTCAACTCATCAATAATCTGATTTTTTTCTTCTCTTGTCATGATTACAATCCAGCTACAGTTCCCTTATCGATAATAATGCCCGGAGACATAGTCGATGATAAGTTGATCGATTTAACATAAGTTCCCTTTGCAGAAGACGGCTTTAATTTAATCAACGTGTTGATTACTTCTAAAGCGTTATCTACAATTTTATCAGCTCCGAAGGACACCTTACCAATAGAGGTATGGATGATACCAGTTTTATCAACTTTAAAGTCAATTTTACCAGCTTTTACTTCGTTTACTGCTTTTCCTACTTCCAAAGTTACAGTACCTGACTTTGGATTAGGCATCAGACCGCGAGGTCCTAAAACACGTCCCAAACGGCCTAATTTTGCCATCACAGTCGGCATAGTAATGATTACGTCGATATCGGTCCAACCGCTCTCGATTTTTGCAATGTAATCATCTAATCCTACGTGATCAGCACCGGCTGCTTTTGCCTCCTCTGCTTTATCGGGCGTACATAGTACAAGTACACGTACGTCTTTCCCGGTTCCGTGAGGTAGGGCAACCACGCCACGAACCATTTGGTCTGCTTTGCGGGGATCTACTCCTAAGCGGACATCAATATCCACTGAGGCATCGAATTTTGTATAAGAAATTTCTTTCAAAATCTCCGCTGCTTTTTCAAGCGAATACGCTTGCGTTGCATCGTATTTTGAAAGGGCTTCCTTTATTTTCTTCGTAAGTTTTGCCATTACCTTTTAATTAAAATGTTTATTTCTGATGGTTAAATCAGAACGGTTTATCACCAGAAACAGTAATTCCCATTGATCGAGCCGTTCCAGCAATCATACTCATTGCTGCTTCAATTGTAAAACAGTTTAAGTCTGGCATTTTAGTCTCAGCGATTACTCGCACTTGATCCCAAGATACTGAACCTACTTTTTTCAAATTAGGTTGAGCTGAACCAGATTTAACTTTCGCTGCTTCCAATAACAAAATTGGTGCAGGAGGAGTTTTTACAACGAAATCAAACGATTTGTCTGCGTAATAAGTAATTAGGACCGGCAATACTACGCCGTTCTTATCTTGAGTTCTCGCATTGAATTGCTTACAGAACTCCATGATATTTAATCCTTTCGAACCTAAAGCAGGACCGATGGGTGGTGAAGGATTGGCTTGGCCACCTTTGCATTGAAGCTTTACGTAGCCAGCTATTTCTTTTGCCATGTTAAAACATCGTTTATTTAGTGAATTAGAGGTTTATCTGCCAATAAGGGTGGAAGCTTCC
>CAJCBY010000131.1 GCA_903960725.1 uncultured Cytophagaceae bacterium
ATACAGAAACCTAAGGCTGATACCTTCTTTCCTCGTGTTACATCAAATAAAATCCAAGATAAACCTGCTGCCGCTGCTGCTACGTGAGTTGTTGCAAAAGCAGTTACCGCTAAACCGTTAGCTCCTACTGCAGAACCTGCATTAAAGCCAAACCATCCGAACCATAATAAACCTGTTCCTAATAACACGTAAGGAATGTTAGCTGGAGGCAAGATATTTGATTCTACGTGTGATTTGCGACGACGTAAGTACAAGGCACCAGCTAATGCAGCCCAACCAGCTGACATGTGAACAACAGTTCCGCCAGCAAAATCCAAAACACCTAAGTTAAACAAGAAACCATCTGGGTGCCATGTCCAGTGTGCCAAAGGAGCATAAACTACTACACAGAATAATACCATGAATAGGACAAAAGCGCGGAAATTAATACGCTCAGCTAACGCACCAGAGATTAAGGCTGGAGTGATAACGGCGAACTTCATTTGGAAAAATGCGAATAATGCGAAAGGGATCGTGAATTTTAATTGATCAGATGATCCTAAAGATAATTTATGATCAAATACGCCATTGAACATGAAGAATGTTCTAGGGTCTCCAATCCAACCTCCTAAAGAATCACCGAAGGCCAAAGAGAAACCGAAAACGATCCAAATCACGGAAATAACTCCCATGGCAATAAACGATTGTAACATCGTAGAAATCACGTTTTTGTGATTAACCATTCCACCGTAGAAATAAGCTAAACCAGGTGTCATTAAAAGGACTAAGCCTGAAGCTACAATCATCCAGGCTGTATCACCTGTGTCTAAACCTTCAGTAGGCATGGTGCCTGGAACCGAAGTTGTGAATAATGCTAAGACAGCTACCGCTAATAAGACTAATAACGGAATCCAAGTTGGTTTTTGTGTCGTCATGTTTATTTTATGTTAAGGGTGGATAAATTAAAACTTATAAATAAAGTGCATTCCTAAGGTAATTTGGGATTTTTGGTCTTTGCCGTCGCCATCTACAAATTGAGTTGTTTTATAGGAATCCGAACGTATTTCTGGTTTGATCAATAAATGACCTTCTGCAGCTGTAAACGTAGCAGTTAAGGTTAACGAGTTTACATCCGTACCTGATCCGTCTGCAGCGCGTAAAGCACGAGCACCTGAAGTATTGTCAAAAACTTCATAACGACCACCTAGGCTGAATTTATCGGTGATAGCGTAATTTGAGTAAAGGGCAACACCTCCCCATGTCTTACTTTCCCCTACATTACCGCCACCTTGAAAATCCCCTGTTTGAGAACCGTAAGCTGCGTTTAAACCGAGTAAATATTTGGGTGTGATTTGGTAAGATGTCGTTAAGTCTAGTAAGTTATAGCTACCTGAATCATCTTTTCCAGAAGTTAATGGAGCAGATTCATTTGAACTAATTCCGTTAACATATACGTTCCAACCTGCTGCAGGTGAGGTGAATACTTGGTAGATGAATCCTTTAGAGGCATTATTGTCATTTAAATTATCCACATTGTTGACCAATCCAACCATGGCAGAAAATTTGTCAGAGAATGCGTAATTCGCTTTAGCACCAATGTGATAGAAAGGCCCATTATTGAAGAGGTTAGAAAGTGAGTAGTTATAATTAACAGGAGCGTCGATTACTTCGTATCCGATGTGTGTTCCAAATTGACCTACTGTTAGTGTTAATTTGTCACTTGCTTTCCAGTTAAAGTAAGCTTGTTTGATGGCCAAAGCCGTGGAGCCTTTACCTGCGCCTAAGGGTCCAATAACGTTTCCGTATTGACCAAGGTCAGCATTTGGTCCAAAAGTTAAATCAACAACTACGTCGGCTGATTTTGTCGCATATCCAAATTTCGTTTGCACAAGTCCTAACGAAAATTGATTTGACTTCTGGTCGAAAGCTCTCTCGTATCCAGAGGCGCCTAGGTTACTTCTGTTAGTGGGGCTATTGAAATTCAACATATAGTATGAATCAATGTAACCTGAGAAAGAAAACTTAGGAGCGTCCGCTTCTTTTTCTTGGGAAAATCCACAAAATGCGGAT
>CAJCBY010000132.1 GCA_903960725.1 uncultured Cytophagaceae bacterium
ATTATACCAAAGAGCCGAAACGAACGGTACCTTCCAATTCGAGTCCCCGGGGATGCAGAAACACTTACGTGATCTGAAGCCCGATCAATTCTCGGATTTGATTGCGATGAATGCCTTGTTCCGTCCAGGTCCGATGGTCTATATTCCGAATTACATTGCTCGTAAACACGGTCGTGAGAAGATTGAATACGATTTGCCAGAAATGGAGGAGTATTTGAGCGATACCTACGGTATTACGGTTTATCAAGAGCAAGTTATGCTTCTCTCCCAGAAGCTCGCGAATTTTACGAAAGGTGACGCCGACGTACTTCGTAAGGCGATGGGTAAAAAGGACAAAGCCACCATCGATAAGATGAAGGGCAAGTTTATGGACGGCGGTGCGGCGAATAACCACCCGGCTGATAAATTGGATAAGATTTGGACCGACTGGGAAGCTTTTGCTCAATATGCCTTTAACAAATCCCACTCAACTTGCTATGGCTTAGTAGCTTACCAAACAGGTTACTTGAAAGCGAACTACCCTCCGGAGTTTATGGCGGCGGTTCTTTCAAACTCTTTGGGTAACATTGAGAAGATTACCTTCTTCATGGATGAGTGCAAGCGAATGGGCTTAAGCTTATTAGTTCCTGACGTGAATGAATCGTCTCGTTCGTTTGCGGTAAATAAGAAAGGACAAATTCGGTTCGGTCTAGCGGCTATTAAAGGTGTAGGTGAAGCAGCTGTCGATTCGATTGTAGAGGAGCGTCAAAAAAATGGCGAGTACAAGGATATTTTTGATTTTGTGTCACGCATCAATGTGCGACAAGTAAATAAACGCAGTTTAGAATCGTTAGCTTTCGCTGGAGCGTTTGATTGTTTCCCAGAAGTGCAGCGTTCACACTATTTTGCCATTGATCCGCAGGATAACATCAATTTTATTGATAAAATTGTCCGCTATGCCTCTAGAATGGCAGAATTGAAGGCGCAAGCCACAGCGTCTCTTTTTGGAGAATTAGGTGCAGGAACCGGAAATGATATAGCTAAACCGCGTATCCCTACTTCGGAACCCTGGTCTGTGATGGAACAATTGAAAAATGAGAAAGAGGTAGTGGGTGTTTATATTTCTGGTCATCCTTTAGATGAATACAAAACGGAGATCGCTAATTTCTGTAATTCCAATACGGGGCAGTTAGAATTGCGCCCTAATGTGGCACAGACTTTTGCAGGTATCGTCACTAAGGTCAATGTAAGAACTTCCGGAAATGGGAATCAGTTTATGATTTTCACGATTGAGGATTACGCGGGCAATTATGAGTTCGCGTTGTTTTCGAAGGATTACATCCAGTTTGAGCGATTTATTGCGCTCGATCGTATGTTGTTTATTCACGGTTCTTATCAATTAAAGAATCGCCATATGGACCAAAAAGTCTTTAAGATTCAGTCGATTGAGTTGTTATCCGAAATCTTGTCAGATCGAACAAAAGAGATCAAACTACGTTTAGATTTAACTAGACTAAATACTCCTCAATTAGATTTATTGCAAGAAACCTTGGAGCGAAATAAGGGCGATAAGAAGTTAACGATTGAGGTGTTTGATGAGCAAGAGAAAATTGGAATGGATTTTTTATCGCGTAAAATGCAGGTATCCATCACTAAAAGCCTCATTTCTGATTTGCGTGAGCTTGAAAATGTGGCGTTTAAATTAATTTCTTAAATTTATTTATCGGGGAACTAATTGTTCTGCCGGTTTTGTTTTAATTTTGAATTTTATAAAATATATCAAACAATGGGAAAATACGTAGAGGCAACAGATGCTAATTTTCAAGAGTTAATCAGCACTGACACACCAGTGTTAGTAGATTTTTGGGCAGAATGGTGTGGCCCATGTAAAATGATCGGACCGATCGTGGAAGAATTAGCAGGGGATGTAGAAGGTCAAGCGATTGTAGCGAAAATGAATGTAGATCAAAATTCAGCCGTTCCTGCGTCTTTAGGAATTCGTTCTATACCTACTTTAATGGTATTCAAAAAGGGTGAAATGGTTGAGCGTTTAGTGGGTGGAAATATCCCTAAATCAGTTTTAGCTGAAACTTTATTAAAGCACGCTTAATTTTTAAGCGAATAGACTTTATCCATAGCCTGTAACAAGATGTTGCAGGCTATTTTTATTTCCTCCTCTGTGATGGTTAGAGGTGGAGCAATGCGCAACGAATTATCGCAGAATAAGAACCAATCCGTTATCAAGCCATTCAGAATACATTCATCAATCACGGCCTTCACGGTCTTAAAGTCCTGCATTTCTACAGCCAGCATAAATCCAATTCCTCTCACTTCGTGAATAATCGGATGTTGTAAGAGGCTTTTGAATAGATCGCTTTTCGTAGGTATTTGATCCATTAAGTGCTCATCTAAGATATAGCGCAAAGTGGCTAATGAAGCTGCACAAGAAACCGGATGACCTCCAAAAGTGGTAATGTGTCCCAATACCGGTTCAAAACTCAAGGTTTTCATCAGGATTTCGTTGGCTAAAAATGCGCCAATTGGCATACCGCCGCCCATCCCTTTTGCGGTTAACAAGATATCTGGAATAATATTCATGGTTTGATAAGCCCAGAATGTGCCTGTTCTCCCAAAACCCGATTGTATCTCATCCACTATCAACAAGGTTCCGGTGTTAGTACAACGCTGGCGTAAAGCTTGGAAATAGGCAGCAGGAGCAGTTTTGACACCGGCCTCCCCTGCTACAATTTCGATTACTACCGCAGCCGTTTTATGGGTTATTTTAGACAGATTGGCTATGCAGCCATGGTGAATGTGGCGAATATCAGGCAACAAGGGACGATAGGCGTTTTTAAAATTCTCATCACCTGCTATCGATAATGCCCCTTGGCTAGCGCCGTGGTAGGCGTTAAAACAGGAGATAAACTCGCTTCTACCAGTATAGCGTTTCGCTAATTTCATTGCACCTTCTACTGCCTCAGTTCCCGAATTTGTGAAATAGACTTGATTTAGGTGCTCAGACCCCGTTGATTTAACTAATGCTTCAGCGAGTTGTACTTGGGGACTTTGGATATATTCTCCATACACCATTAGGTGCATATAGGCGTCTACTTGGTCTTTTATCGCTTTGACTACGGCAGGATTTCGATGTCCTACATTCGATACGGCAATTCCTGAGATTAAATCCATGTAGGATTTTCCTTGCGTATCGTACATATAAACGCCGTCTGCTTTAGTGATTTCTAAGGCCAAAGGTGCGTCCGAAGTAGGCGCCATGTGTTTCTGGAAGAGCTGTCTATGCGTGTACCCCATACCGCGCAAAATTACGTTAATTCTTGTTAAGTGCTCGCCGTTCATCAAAATATTCAGCTGTATTAGTGTCTTTCATGTACTTTTGTTAAATGAAACCACTTTTACTCCTATTATTAACGTGCATCAGCCTTCAGGCCCAAACACTGAGTGGCACCATTCGTTCCAATAAAGGCGAATTGATGCCTTTTTCGTCATTATGGGTGACTGATTTGAATAAGGGAACCTTAGCCAATGAGGAGGGAAAATATGCAATTACTTTGCCTAAAGGAGAACATGAGGTAGTTTTTCGTTTTTTGGGACATACCCCTAAAGCTCATAAAGTCACTATTTCCGGAGATTTGTCTCTCGATGTGGTTCTTTCAGAGGAAGCAGTCACACTTCAAGATGTGAATGTAGGCGGTTTAAAGGAGGATCCAGCTATCGGTATGATGCGTCGGATGATTTCTATGGCTCCATTTCACCTAAAAGAAATTGAACGCTATTCTGCTAAAGGATATGTAAAAGGTGCAGGTAAAATTACATCCATTTCCAAAATGATGAATGCCTTAGTAGGCAAAAAGATGGAAAAAGAGGCCGGGATTAAAGTGGGATCCACCTATGTTTTAGAGGGAATTAATCAGATTACTTATACTAAGCCTAATAAGATCGAGGAGAAAGTACTTTCGAATCGAAACAACTTACCAGCTGTATTAAAAAATTCAGGAGCGCCTAATCTGCGCATTACTCAAACCAATTTTTATCAACCTAAGGTATGGGGTTCTTTGATATCCCCCATTTCCCCATCCGCCTTTTCTTTTTATACTTTTGCCTATTTAGGCAGTTTTCAGTTAAATGGCCAAACGGTTTCTAAGATTCAAGTAAGGCCTAAGTCAACTTCAGATGATTTGTTTGAAGGTACTATTTCTATCGTAGAAGATACTTGGAGTATTTATTCCTTTAGTTTAGCCTTCCGAGATTCACAGGGATACTATACGTTTCAGCAGCAAAATGCTCTTTTCCAAGGAGTTTGGATGCCGGTGAATTATGATGTGAATATCAATTTTAATGCAATGGGCTTTGGCGCCACCTTCCGGTATATCACACAGGTTAAAGAGTATTCCATTAAAGTCAACCCGGCTTTTGTGGTGAAGCCTACCATTATAGAGGAGCGATTGCATAAGGATTGGGCCAAAGAAATTAACAAAGAAAAGATAGCCTCCCCTAAGCTGGCATTAGGCAAAGAGTTGACAAGGAAAAAGCTCAAGAAGGTTTTGAAAGAACTTGATAAGGAAGAGAAAAAAGAGAAAAAAGA
>CAJCBY010000133.1 GCA_903960725.1 uncultured Cytophagaceae bacterium
CTCGGATGTGGGAAGGGCTGAACTTTCACCCGAGAATAATAAGACCTTCTTTAAGCGTGATTTAAAGCCGATGATTTCCATCGCCGTTATTCCGCAACCAGGTTCAAACCAAATTCAAATCGTTGATGCCATCCACAAAAAGGTAGAGCAAATTCGTCTGACTTTGCCAGCTGATGTGGAGATGAAGGAAGGTTTCGATAACACGAAATATGTCCGGAAATCGATTGAAGAGGTGGAGGAGACTATTTTGACGGCAATATTATTGGTGACTATCATTATCTTCTTGTTCCTTCGTGACTGGAGATCAACCATTATCCCATTAACCGCTATTCCAGTCAGTTTAATCGGGGTATTCTTCTTTATGTATTTAGCGGGATTCTCAATCAACGTATTGACCTTATTAGGTATCGTACTTTCGATTGGACTCGTGGTGGATGATGCGATTGTGGTTTTAGAGAATATTTATACCAAAATCGAAGAGGGCCTTACCCCGTGGGAAGCCGCGGTCGAAGGGTCTAAAGAAATCTATTTTGCTGTCATTTCGACGACTGTTACCCTAGCTGCGGTATTCTTACCGGTGATTTTTTTGCAAGGAATTACGGGGCGTCTATTCCGTGAATTCGGAATTGTGGTGGCTGGTTCAGTGATTATTTCTGCCTTTGTTTCCTTGACCTTAACCCCGATGTTAAGCTCGCGTTTATTAAAAGGAAACCAAACGAAACCGTGGTTCTACACCGTAACCGAACCCTTCTTTGTTGCTTTAACAAAAGGATATCAAGATTCGCTAGCCGCCTTTATTAAGATTCGCTGGATGGCTTGGGTGATTATGTTCTCCTTGTTTGGCATTATTTATGCTCTCTTTAAATTCGAAGCTATTCCTTCAGAATTAGCTCCATTAGAAGATAGAGGTGGTCTTCGGGTGAACGCGGTGGCTCCAGAAGGTGCAACCTTTGAATACATGTTGAACTATACGGATGAGATGGCCAAGTTCTTAATGACTGCCATCCCTGCTAAAGAACGCTATGCCGTTTACTCGATAACCTCCCCTCCTTTTGGTAGTGGTGGATCGAATACGGGAACCATGCGTGTCATCTTAGCGGACCCAGAAGGCCGCAGGACTCAGCAACAAATTGCGGAAGAAATTCAGCCGAAGATCAAGAAATTTACGGGAGCGCGCGCTACTTTAATTCAAGAACCTACCCTTTCTACAGGTCAACGTGGTGGTGGCGGTCTACCGGTGGCTTTCGTTATTCAGGCATCGACTTTCGAAAGCTTGAAAAAGAACATCCCCTTGTTCATGGCTAAAGTGCGTGAAAGCTCGAAGTTCGAAACGGCGGATGTGAATCTTCGTTTTACTAAGCCAGAATTACGCCTGGAAATCAATCGGGATAAAGCACAAAACTTGGGAATTTCCATTCAAGATGTGGCTACAACTTTACAATTAGGTTTATCTGGTAGACGTTTTGGCTACTTCGTAATGGATGGTAAACAATACCAAATCATCGGTCAGATCGACCGTCCGATGCGGAATGATGTCACCGATTTGAAGTCTCTTTATGTGAAAAATAACCGGGGGGATTTGATCCAATTAGATAATTTAGTGAAAATCACGGAGCAAAGTACGCCGCCGCAACTCTTCCGTTATAACCGCTACGTGGCGGCTACCGTAACGGCTCAGATGGCGAAAGGGGTGACGCTAGGGGAAGCATTAAACGAGATGGATAAGCTGGCGAAAGAGACGTTTGACGTTTCCTTCTCTACGGCATATGACGGCCAAAGTAAGGAATTCAAAGAGTCCAGCTCTTCCCTACTCTTCGCCTTCGCTCTAGCGATTCTTTTGATCTACTTGATCCTATCAGCCCAGTTTGAAAGCTTCATCGATCCATTTATTATCTTGTTCACGGTACCTTTAGCCGTAGCAGGAGCTTTATTAACACTGTGGGATTTCAGTCAAACATTGAACATCTTCTCTCAAATCGGTATCATTGTCCTCATAGGTTTGGTAACCAAAAATGGTATTTTGATCGTTGAGTTCGCAAACCAGCGAAAGGAGACTGGTTCAGAGAAGACCCAAGCGGTTCAAGAGGCGGCAGTTGCTCGTTTCCGTCCGATCATTATGACCTCGCTTTGTACCATCTTAGGTATTTTACCCATTGCCTTAGCTTTAGGTTCAGGTTCTCAAAGTAGAGTTTCTATGGGTATAGCGGTAGTAGGAGGTATGTTATTTTCCACAACCTTAACCTTGTACATCATTCCAGCGATTTACAGTTATTTATCGAGTAACCGCAAACCAGTACATGCCGAATAAAGAAATTTGGATGCAACGCGCTTTCGACCTAGCCCTGCTAGGCTCAGGGCGCGTTGCACCCAATCCTTTAGTCGGCTGTGTGATTGTCAAAGACGACCAAATCATAGGTGAAGGTTATCACCAACAATACGGAGGTCCTCATGCAGAGGTAAATGCTGTTGCGAATGCCACTACATCAGTTCAAGGCGCGACGGCTTATGTAACCTTAGAGCCCTGCTCCCATTTTGGCAAAACTCCTCCTTGTGCTGATTTACTCATTCAATCCGGCGTCACCACTGTTTTCATCGCAAACCTAGATCCCAATCCTCTCGTAGCCGGTAAAGGGGTCGAGAAACTGCAAGCTGCCGGAATTACTTGCCACATCGGATTAGGCGCAGAAACGGGGGAATGGTTGAACCGCCACTTTTTCACATTCCACCGCCAAAAAAGACCCTATATCACCTTTAAATATGCTTGTACTGCTGATGGATTCATCGCAGCTGCAGATGGAACTCCCGTTCAATTATCCAATGAATTATCCGCTATTCGCGTACATCAAATGCGCGCAGAGCACCAAGGGATTTTAGTGGGCGTGCAAACCATCCTAACTGATGATCCCTCACTCACAACTCGATTAGTTGCAGGTGCGAATCCCATCCGTATTGTATTAGATCCGTCTGGCAGAATGCCCTTAACGGCAAAAGTCCAACAAGATGGCGGAGAAACACTGGTTTTGAGATCATCTGCTGAATTAGCAGCCTTATCACTTCAATCTATCCTAGTAGAAGGGGGCGCAAAAACAATGGAACGATTATTTGCGGATGGTCTGGTGGATGAGATTTGGAAAATCAGAAGTCCTAAATCGATAAAAGAGGGGATTCCGGAGCCTAAACTACCCGTTAAATGGAGGGAAATCGACTACTTAGGCGATGATACCTGGTTTAAAGCAGTCCTAACACCTGGCCCAGCAAGTACATATTCAGGCCTAAAATAATCGCGGTAATCACCCAAACGATTCCTTGTAAAAGTGGTGAATTAGCAAATTCCCCCATCTTCTGTTTATCCCCCGTGAACATCACTAAAGGAATCACAGCGAAGCTAAGCTGCATCGATAAAATAACTTGAGAGAAAACTAATAGCTCCCCTATCTTCGATTCCCCATAAATCCACGTGATAAAGAAGGCCGGAATGATTGCGATTAAACGCGTAATGAGTCGCCTTAACCAGGGAGCAATGCGAAGATCGAGGAATCCTTCCATTACGATTTGGCCCGCTAAAGTACCCGTCAGCGTAGCATTCTGACCAGAAGCCAGCAAGGCGACTGCAAATAAAATACTGGCTAATTTACTGCCTAAAACCGGATCCAATAATTGGTAGGCATCCCTGATATCCGCCACGTGGGTCAAATTATTCCCATGGAAAGCGGCGGCAGCCAAAATCAAAATCCCAGCATTAATAAAAAAGGCTAAGCCTAATGAAATCGTGGAGTCCCAAGTAGCAAACTTAATAGCTTTTGCTTTGTCCTCCCGCGTATCTTTAATCGCACGCGTCTGCACAATACTCGAATGTAAATACAAATTATGCGGCATCACAGTAGCCCCTAAAATCCCGATGGCTACATACAATTGACTCGGATTCATCACAACCGACGTTTGCGGAACCAGACCACTTAGAATACCGGAAATCGATGGCTGAGAGACGAACAATTCATAGGCAAAACAGCAAACGATCACAATCAAGAGGGATAACACGATGGATTCAATGACTTTGAAACCCTTGTTTTGGAAATATAATATCAAGAAAACATCTAAAATCGTAATGACGATACCTGCTAAAATAGGAATTCCAAACAACAATTGCAGGGCCAAAGCAGACCCGATCACCTCCGCTAAATCGCAGGCCGCAATTGCAATCTCACAGACCACCCAGAGAAAAATGGCCACCGGTTTAGAAAAAGCATCCCCGCAGGCCTGTGCTAAATCTCGCCCAGACGCGACCCCTAACTTTAAGGCTAAATGCTGCAATACGATCGCAAAAATGCTTGAAATAAGGATAACAGATAATAACGTATATCCGAAGGAGGCACCTCCCGCTAAATCAGTCGCCCAGTTTCCCGGGTCCATATAACCTACTGCCACTAAAAAACCTGGCCCCATAAAGGCCCGCAAATTCTGCCAAAAACCCTTCCCCGCCGGCACTGGAATCGTACCAAACACCTCGGAAAGAGATTTCATTTTAGGACTAGAACGCCAAGGACTCGACATAATGTAGATTTTTGTCAAATTTAAAAATATTTTTTAGATTAACCTAAAAATTTAATTTGCTATATTTACCGCATGGCTATTTCATTCACCGAAGAAAACTACTTAAAAGTCATCCACCGCTTATCTGAGGCGACCCAGGAAGACATCTCCACTAATGCGGTGGCAGAGCAGATGCAGACGAAAGCTGCCTCGGTGACGGACATGCTTCGGAAGCTAGCCGACAAAGGCTGGGTGAACTACCAAAAATACCAAGGCGTACGACTTAGTCCTACAGGGGAGAAAATAGCTCTCTCGATTGTGCGTAAGCACCGTCTTTGGGAATTATTCTTAGTTGAAAAAATGGGATTTAACTGGGATGAGGTACATGACATCGCAGAACAATTAGAGCACATCGAATCCGATGAGTTAGTCAATAAATTAGATGAATATTTAGGCTTTCCAAAGACCGATCCACACGGAGATCCTATCCCGAATAAAGACGGAATTTTACCTGAACTCGCCTATTCTCAACTTTCGGAAATCAAAGCAAACAAGACCTGCAAATTAATGGGGGTAGCACAAGATTCAACCGTCTTTCTTCAGCTCCTCACGAAATTAAATTTGAGTCTAGGGGCAAAATTAGACATACAAGAGATCAATGAATTCGATCGTTCAATCTTTGTTTCTATTAATGACGCTGCGCCTATCTTCATTAGTCATGAAGTGGCTAAAAACATTCTCGTAAAATCTTAGCTTAATAAATCGAGTACTTCGTCCTCACTCAAGGCGCGCAAAATACTCTCATCAGACGTCACTAGCTCTGAGGCTAAATCCTTTTTGCGTTGCTGTAAAGCTAGGATCTTCTCTTCTACCGTTTCTTTCGAGATAAACTTATAGGTGAATACCGTTTTCTTTTGGCCGATGCGGTGCGCCCGGTCGATTGCCTGAGCCTCTGCTGCTGGATTCCACCACGGATCTAACAAGAAAACGTAATCTGCTGCGGTCAGGTTTAGACCTACCCCTCCAGCTTTCAG
>CAJCBY010000134.1 GCA_903960725.1 uncultured Cytophagaceae bacterium
TCAGCTTTTTTTGTTTCTTGGTTTTTACAAGCAATCAAAGATGCTGATACAAGAAAACATAATACTAGTTTTTTCATGGTTTTTATTTTTTGGTTTAAATAAATCTAATTAAAATTGCAAATTAATTGTGTATCAAATGTGATACACAAAATAAAAAATTAATCTTTGTACCCTGCGAGAGGAAAACATACCTACGAAATCGGGTAAAATCAGTTGATTTTCGTATTTTGAAAATATAAACTATTGGCAATTAACATTTTAATGTTCTCAAAAAATCTTCATAATCCTGCGGACTTATTTACCATTCACCACTTATCATTCACCATCCTTATCTCTACTCTCCTCTCTCTAATCTATTAATGCCCTCATTACAAAATAAAGCAACGACGGACACATCAAACAACCCAAGCCCGTATAAAAAGTAGCGGTCATTGCGCCATAAGGTACTAGTTTAGGATCTGTAGCAGCAAGACCAGCAGCGGTTCCGCTGGTGGTTCCCATAAGTCCACCAAAAATCATCGCTGATTGTGGGGTTTTCAAACCAATGTAAGGCGCGATTAAAGGGGTTCCGATAGTTACCAAAATTGATTTTACTACACCGGCTGCGATGCTAATGGCGATGACGTCTGAACTAGCCCCTAAAGCTGTTCCAGTGACAGGGCCTACGACGAAAGTGCAGGCGCCGGCACCGATGGTGGTGAGGCTTTCGGCATCTGTAATTCCCATGGCGTAGGCGATAATTACGCCGGCTGCGAAGGAGATTATAACACCTAAAAATAAGGAAAGGACTCCGATGGGGCCGGTCTTTTTTATGATGGCGAAGCTGGCGCCCATCGCGGTAGAGACGATGGCGAAGTCGCGGAACATGGGGCCGCCCAATAATTCAAAGCCTGAGAAACCTGGGATGTCGGCGATGCCTTTTTTGCCCAGGGTTTCGAGGCCTGCGAAATAGGCTAAGACCAAGCCCATGAAGATGGAGATGGCGGAGCCGGGGATTTTGTTGCGGGTGAGGGTTTTGGAGATCCACTCGGAAAAATACATGATGACGCCCGTGATGAGGAATGCGAAGACTAGGCCGTTTTTGTTGAGGAAGGTGATGATGTATTCCATTAGTCTTTGGGCGCTAGTTTAGATAAAAGGGGCATTAGGGCGAGGCAGGCGATGACGGGAATGATGCCTGCCAAAAGTGCGAGCATGCCGTTAGAGAAGGCGACGCGGACGTTTTGGACGGAGGACATGGCCACGATGATGGGAATGTACATTTTGGACCAAAAGTTTACACCCTCACCCATTTCGAGGTGGAAGAGGCCGCGTTTTTCGAGCTCGTTTTGGGATAAAATCAGGAAGAGCATCGCAAATCCGACACCGCCTACGTTTGCTTGGATTCCCAAGAAACGACCGAGGGTTTCCCCTAGGATTTGGCCTGCAACGAAACAGGCAGCTAATAAGGCAACTCCGCGTAAAAGCATATTAGTTTTTGATTAGGTTTACGACGTCTTTTTTCGTGACTTTTCCCATCGCGTTGCGAGGTAATTCTGCTAAACGGTGATAGGCACGAGGGGTTTTATAGGCGGGCATTTGCGCGCGCATCCAGGCATTTAAGGCTTTTGTATCGAGGTCTTCTTTACAGACGATAGCGGCGCTTACGAGCTCGCCCCATTCGTCATTTTCGACTCCTACGACGCAGCAATCATCGATTCCAGGATAGGTTCGGAGGACTTCTTCGATCTCCAAAGCGGAAATTTTATAGCCCCCTGATTTAATAATGTCGACGGAGTTTCGGCCCAAAATCCGATAGCCGCCTAGTTCGTCCATTGTCGCGATGTCACCGGTTTTGAAAAAACCATCGGGTGTAAATGACTCCGCGGTGGACTCGGGTTTTTGCCAGTATTCAGAAAAGACGTTAGCTCCTTTGACCTGAATCTCCCCTATTTCTGAACCCAGAATTACATTATCCTGTTCATCAGCCAAGCGCACTTGAACGCCCGGCAGCGGATATCCCACGTGACCTGGAACGCGCGGACCATCGTACGGGTTGCTCAAGGCCATCCCTATTTCGGTCATCCCATAACGCTCCAAAAGGCTATGTTCACTAATCGTCTTCCAGCGCTCCATCACCGAAACCGGCAGCGCGGCAGAACCCGAGATCATGAGTCTGAATTTGGACATAA
>CAJCBY010000135.1 GCA_903960725.1 uncultured Cytophagaceae bacterium
GCGCAACAAACATGTCACATTGGACCGGTAAAATATCGAATCACAAGCAATTAGGAGGCATCGAAACGTCTGTTTTAGATAATGGGGCGGGGCGGGGTGTTCGAATTGCCTGGATTGATACCGGAACAGGTTTTCGATATAAAGTGATCATTGACCGAGCGATGGACATTGCGGATGCGTTCTATAATCAACACAGCCTTGCTTGGATTAGTCATGTGGGAGTTACGGCCCCTCAGCCTATGTCTAATCACGGGATTGATTGGCTACGAACTTTTGGTGGCGGCCTGCTGGCTACCTGTGGACTTGATCATGTGGGTGGCCCAGAGACGGATGAATCAGGGGATCGAGGAGTCCATGGTCAAATAGGAAATTTGCCTGCTGAAATCATCTCCATCATTCAGCCTGACTTACGCAGTTGCTCGCTGGATATGTCGATTACGGGGATTATTCGACAACATACCATTTTTGGGCCATGCCTAACGCTTAAGCGCACTATTTCGGGCAGGTTAGGCGAAGCGGCTTTACAAATCCATGACGAAATAATTAACGAAGGGAACACCGCTGCGCCACTGATGCTTTTGTATCATTTTAACTTCGGTTGGCCATTGGTGGATGAAGGCACGGACATTATCTGGAAAGGGACGCACCGCGTCGCTTCAGATCCCCAGTTATTGGGTGTAACGAATATAAAAAAATGCCCCGCTCCGCTTGAGCTTCATCAAGGAAACGGGGAATCTGTTATTTTCATTGATCCCGAGGCTGATGCAGAGCATAAAGTTCATTGCGGACTTTGGAACAAAGAAAGAGAACTAGGCCTACACATCAGTTTTGATAAACGCGAATTGCCTTGTTTGACTAACTGGCACCATTTTGCAGAACAGGAGTATGTCACAGGAATTGAACCAGGGACGAACCCGCCTATTGGCCAAAAAGCCGCGCGGGAATCAAACACATTAACTAGGCTGGCCCCTGGGGAGAAAAAAGAGATAACGTTGACGCTGAATATTTTAGCGCCTAATTTACCTAAGTCGAAAGAAGATATAGATTTTTTACATTTAATAAAATGACGACATGAGCAATAATGCAGCTAAAGCGCTAGCGCAAGGAAAAGGAATTTTACGGCTTGCGCCTACTTGGGTACCGAGGTCTTTTTGTGTACCAGGGAGAAGAATTAAATTACATCCAGATGATTATTACGTCCTGGGTGGTGCCCGTGGTGGAATCGATGAACGTTGGTTATCGTCAACGACCCCTGCTAAAAATGGTCCATTGACCGGGGAAAACGAAGGATTAAGTGCCGTTGTTTATTCCGAAGGCGGAAAAGAAGAGCAGCTTCTTTTGATTGATGTAATCGAAGAATTGAAGGGCGAAGTGATCGGTGATCGTTTGTGGAATGAATACAAATCTTGGCCGATGTATTCGAAGTTTTTTGATAACATGGGCCCTCTGCCTCACCACATTCACCACAATGATGAGCATGCCGCTAAAATAGGCCAATTAGGGAAGCCCGAGGCCTACTATTTCCCCCCGCAATTAAATAATCATGGAGGGGATTTTCCGTATACTTTCTTTGGCATTGCTCCAGGTACGACGAAGGAACAAATCAAAGAGTGTTTGATGAACTTTACGAAAGGGGATAACAAAATCACCATGTATTCTCAAGCGTTTCCGTTGATTCCTGGGACGGGTTGGGATGTTCCTCCGGGGATGTTGCACGCGCCAGGCAGTATGTGTACGTATGAGCCACAAAAAGCATCCGATGTTTTTGCGATGTATCAGTCGCTGGTTAATGAGGCTGTCATTCCAGAGGAGTTATTGTGGAATGGTACTCCCAAAGAGGACATTGGGAATTATGATCAATTGATGGAGGTCATCGATTGGGAATTAAATACCAACCCTAATTTATTAGAAACGCGTTTTATGCAACCGATTCCCGTGCGGGATGAGGCTGAAATGGCGGCAGCAGGATACTCAGAAAAATGGGTCTGCTACCGTTCCGACGCCTTCAGCGCGAAAGAATTAACGGTATTTCCTGGCCAAACGGTTACCATCACAGATGCTGCCGCTTATGGATTAATTATGATGCAAGGACATGGTAAAATGGGGGTTTGGAATATCGA
>CAJCBY010000136.1 GCA_903960725.1 uncultured Cytophagaceae bacterium
AGTCCCTGGTTAGAGAAAAGTCCACCCACCTATACAATGGCGCTTTTGGTAAAAAATGGGCTCATTATGCAGCATCCGTTGCGGAATCATTTGAATTCTCGATAGACCAAAGCCTTGCTGAAATTGCACAGCAAATAGGACCTATTCAGGGTGACACCTTATGTCTGGTCCAAAGCGAAACTTCGAATGGCACAGGTCAAAAAATACGGCGCGCAGATTTTCAACTAGCAGATGATGCTCTTGTTGCTGTGGATGCCACTTCTTCGATGGGCGGAATTGAATTACCCTGGAGTGAGGCTGATGTTTGGTTAGCTTCGGTACAGAAATGCATCGGAATTCCAGCAGGTATGGGTCTGATGATCTGCTCTCCTAAAGCATTAGCTCGGGCAAGAGAATTAGATCGGGTGACACATTATAATGACGTGTTGTTTTTAGAAGAGAATAGACGACTTTTCCAAACGCAAATGACACCAAATGTGTTAAGCATTTACCTCATTTATCGTTTGACTCAGCAGCTGCCAATGCTTTCGGAAGTACATCGTGCGACTTTGGCCAAAATGAAAATATGGACAGATTTCTGGGATAATGAAACTGAGTTCAGCTATTTAATTGAAAACCCAGCGTTGCGATTGCCTACGGTTTTGGCCTTAACAGGAGCACCTGATAAGATCAAACAATTACACCAAATATGTCTAATTAAAGACATTGAGCTGGGAAAAGGATATGGGAAATGGAAAGAAACCAGTTTCCGCATCGCTAATTTTCCAGCGCACACAATTGAAGATATTGAAACACTCATCCAAACCATAAAATATGAACTTTAATTTCAAAGAAATTCTTTCATCCTCCTTGATTTTATTTTCAGTTATTGATATTCTAGGATCCATTCCCATTATCATCGACTTGCGCAAGAAAAACGGGGATATTCATCCTGGACAAGCAACTCTTGCTTCGGGAATCATCATGATTGGATTCTTTTTTGCCGGGAAATTCATTTTACATTTATTGGGCGTAGATACCAATTCGTTTGCTATGGCGGGTGCACTTATCATTTTCTTGATTGGAATGGAAATGACATTAGGCAGAAGTATTTTCAAGAGTGAAGAAATTGAAACGAATACACATTCCATTGTTCCTTTGGCCTTCCCTATCATCGCTGGAGCAGGAACGATGACGACTTTGATTTCCCTGAAATCGCAGTTCGAAGAGGAAAATATCATCATTAGTATCTTCATTAACCTCATTTTTATTTACATCGTTTTGCGTTCAAGCGTGTGGATAGAGAAGAAATTAGGAAGCGCTGGGACGCAGATTTTGCGTAAGATTTTCGGGGTTATTTTGATTGCGATCGCGATTAAGATCTTTAAATCACGTTTAATGTAGATGGCCAAAAAACAAAAATATTATGTGATTTGGGCGGGTCATCAGACCGGAATATTTGATTCCTGGGCAGAGACCGAAAAGAATATCAAGGGCTTTGCGGGTGCGCAATACAAGTCTTTTGAGTCAAAAGCCGAAG
>CAJCBY010000137.1 GCA_903960725.1 uncultured Cytophagaceae bacterium
GTTGTTGATCTCTACTCTTTTAATTGGATTAGGAAATGGATGTACGGAAGCGGCTTGTAATCCAATGATTGCGGATGCCTACACGGGTAACGAGATGAGCAGTAAGCTGAATCGTTTTCACATGTGGTTCCCAGGTGGAATCGTGGTAGGTTCTTTAATCTCAAAGTTCATGACAGATGCAGGAATGGCTTGGCAAACGCAAGTTTGGGTCATTATTATTCCAACAGTTATTTATGCTGTCTTGTTCTCTGGTCAAGCTTTCCCTAAGCCAAAGGCTGATGCAAGTTCGACGATGGATAGCTTTAAAGCTATGTTAAATCCATTGTATTTATTTATGGCGGCTTGTATGGCATTAACAGCAATCTCGGAATTTGGCCCTCAGCAATGGGTAGGTCCAATTTTAGCGAAAGCGGGTGCTAGCCCGATGCTAATTTTAGCGTTAGTAACAGGATTGATGGCCGTGGGTCGTTATTTCGCTGGTTCTATTATTGCTAAAATCAATACTGTGGGTGTGTTATTAGCCTCTGCGGTTTTTGCTTTAGCAGGATTATATATGATGAGTACAATGTCAGGAACTACCTTGTATTTCGCAGCCTTCATCTACGCATTAGGAATTTGTTATTTCTGGCCTAACATGTTAGGTTATGTGGCTGAGGCAATGCCTAAAACAGGTGCCTTAGGTCTATCTATTATGGGTGGAATTGGTATGTTCTCGTCGTCTATGTTCCAGCCAATTATCGGTGGATGGATTGATAAAAACAAAGTGGCAGCGGTGAGCAGCGGATTAACAGGGGACGTAGCTGATTTAGCTGCGGGACAAGCTACTCTTTCCAATATGCTTCTATTTCCAGCTATCTTGATCGTAGCTTTTGCAGGTCTATATTTCTTCGGGAAGAAAGCAGCTCAGGCTTAATCTAGAATTTTAATTAATTTAGGGGGCTCGAAAGGCCCCCTTTTTTTTATGCGTTATCTGATTATAATTTCTTTCTTGTTCGCGTCTTGCAAGCCTAATTGGCGGATTGATCCTGCCAAAGTGAAGGAGGAATTGCAGGCCCAGGCAGCGCAGCACACGGAGCGTAAAATAAAGGTAGAAACTCGGATAGGGGACTTTGAACTCGAGTTAGATGATCGAACGCCTTTGCATACGGTGAACTTTATTCGTTTAGTGAAGATGGGTTATTTTGAAGATCGCTACTTCTACCGGAATGTGTATGAGATAGGTATTCAAGGAGGAGGAGAATATTTTGATCGCTTGAATTACTTAGTGCCGGCTGAATATTTGGAGGAACTTCGACCTGTTAGAGGCACGATTGCGATGGCTCGATATGATGAGGGAAATCCCCTACAATCCTCATCCCCGACGGAGTTTTTTATCGTGACAGATACCGAACAGGCGAGTCGCTTTTACCACAAATATGTGGTTTTTGGCAAAGTAACTAAAGGGATGGCCGTGGTGGACTCCATCAAGAAAGAGCGTTCTTTCGACGAGAAGCCGGTTATTCCGGTGAAGTTTTCGATGTCTGTTTTGGACCAGAAATAAGGCTTAAAATTAACGCAATCGCCATCACTAATAGGCAGCCAAGTACATTTAACCAAAGAAAAGCCATCCATTCCACCTTCCAAGCATAAATCACAAACGCTTCGGCAATCAGTGCCGCCGTGAAAACCTGTGTTCCCGTCGTCCTAGGTAAATAAAAGGCACATAAAAAGACGCCCAAAATAGTTCCATAAAACCAGGAGCCTAAAATATTCACCACCTCAATCAAGCTGCCCATGTTCACCGCAAATTGGGCGACGACTAAACAAAGTACTCCCCAGCCCAAAGTAATGATTTTTGAAATCCACCAATAATGCTGATTCCCTCGGTCAGGAGCGATAAATCGTTCATAAATATCGACCATCGAAGTGGAAGTCAAGGACCCAAAAGCTGAGGCCATCGAACCCATCGACGATAGCAATATCATCGCGATAAGGAAGCCTACGATCCCGATGGGTAATTGATTGATGATATAATGCAAGAAGATATAGTTCGTATCCTGCGCCTCCGTGTCAGGTTTTACAGATTTCAAAAGACCTACCGCTTTTTCCTGCGTGGCTGACGCCTGCTTATTCAAGTCGTCTAAGCGCGCGTAATCTTTCTGTAAAATAGCGGTTTTCTTTGCCTCGAAAATCGCCCCTTTCTCCTGATCGATGGCCTGATGACCCGGCACCGTGGCCCAAACTTCCTCTGTATTCTTATTAAAGAAAGTAGGAGGGGCATTAAATTGGTAATAGGTGAAAACTAATATTCCGACTAGCAAGATGAAGAACTGCATGGGAATCTTGAGGAAACCGTTCATGAGCAATCCTTTCTTGATCTCTCCAGCTGAAACGCCGGAAAGGTAACGGCCTACCTGACTTTGGTCCGTACCGAAATACGATAGCTGCAAAAAGAAGCCTCCGATAATCCCTGACCAAATATTGTAGCGGTTATTTAAATCAAATTTCCAATCAATCAAGTTCACTTTGCCCATCTTGCCCGCAATCTGCAAGGATTCTTTTACCCCAATTTCCTCCGGAAGCTGTGAAACGATATAAAAACCGACGAAAACCATGCCGACTAAAACAACGGCCATTTGCAACATTTGAGTGTAGGAGATTGCCTTAGATCCTCCTAGCATACAATAGGTAGTCACTATCGCAGCGGTTACGGCATTCGTCCAAGTTAAATCCCAACCTAACAAAGTAGAAAGTATGATGGATGGAGCAGCGATGGTCACTCCGGTGGACAGTGCACGGGGAATTAAGAAGAGGAGGGAGGTGAGCACTCGGGTTTTGGCATCAAACCGATTCTCTAAAAATTCGTAGGCTGTGTATACTTTTAAGGAGAAATAATGCGGAATAAAGGTCACCGAAAGGATAATCATCGCGATAGGTAAGCCTAGATAGAATTGCACAAAGCGCATTCCATCGTGGTAAGCCTGGCCGGGAACGGATAAAAAGGTAATTGCAGAAGCCTGCGTGGCCATCACCGAAAGTAAGATGTGGTACCAAGGAAGTTCCCGATCCGCTAATAGAAATCCCTGCAACGAATGCTTCGTTTGCTTCCCTTTCCAGCTACCATACGCCACAATTCCACCAATCGTGCCCAATAAAACGATCCAATCGAGTGCCTGCATAACTACTTGAAGGTTTCAGTTAAGTAAATGAATGTCGCAATAACTCCGATAAGGAAAGCCAAGAGTGCGATATACCAGCGACTGAATTTCATAGGAGGTTTATTTTTGCCCAAAGTTAATCCAATATTTATATTTAAAAGCTTTTGAATTTTTAAAATTGCTGACTACCTTTGCACTCCAAATTACGCGGGTGTGGTGGAATTGGTAGACATACCAGACTTAGGATCTGGCGCCGCGAGGCATGGGGGTTCGAGTCCCTTCACCCGTACCAATGGCAAGCCCTCAACACCAAAAAGGTTTTGAGGGTTTTATTTTACTAGCTAATTATAAATAAGAACAAATGAACATTTCACTTAACAAGGCAGGGGATTTAGAAGGTCGTTTGACTGTAGTTGTTTCTCCAGCAGATTACGCGGAAAAAGTAGAGGCAAAATTGAAAGATTATCGCAAGAAAGCATCCATCAAGGGATTCCGTCCGGGTATGGTTCCAGCGGCTCTTGTGAAGAAATTATACGGTCAATCTGCTCTAGTAGACGAAATCAACCACATGTTAGGTCACGAAGTTTCTGATTATATCAAAGAAAACAAATTGAACCTTGTAGGAGAGCCTTTGCCAGCTGTTGAAGAGGCAGACGCGATCGATTGGGAAAAAGATACAGAATTTACATTTCATTTTGATTTAGGTTTCCACGGAGATTTTACGGTGGATTTGACTAAAATCAAAGCTATCGCTTCTTACGAAATCAAAGCGGACAAGAAAGAAATCGAAGAAACGATTGAAAACTTGAAGAAGCAATTTGGCGATCAAACACATCCAGAAACGGTAGAAGACCGTGATTTAGTTTTCGGAACTTTCACTCAAGGTGACTGGGTAGAGAAATCTGCGATCCCAATGCATGCGATCAACGATAAGTCGAAGAAAGTGTTCATCGGTGCGAAAAAAGACGATACCTTGAAATTTGCGATTGATAAAGTATTCGTAGACGCGAAGGCTTTAGCTTTAGCGACAGGAAAGAAAGAAGACGAAGTAGCTGATTTGAAAGGAGAGGTTTCATTCGTAGTAGAAGATATTACTCGTCAAGTTCCATCTGAATTGAACGTTACATTCTTTGATAAAGTTTTAGGTGCTGGAAAAGCGACAGATGAGAAATCATTCCGCGAGCAAGTAGAAACAATCGTTACAGAGAACTACAAGCGTGAGGCTGAATACTTATTGCGTATCGATGCAGAGAAAGCCATTTTAGACGCTGTGAAAATCGACTTACCAGAGAAATTCTTACGTACTTGGTTGATCCGTATCAATGAAGGCAAATTCACGCCAGAGCAAATTGATCAAGACTTTGATAATGTGAAGAAAGATATGCGTTGGAACTTGATCAAGAATGAAATCGCTGAGAAATTCGACGTCAAAGTAGAATATCCAGAGGTAGTTGAGAAAGCAAAAGATATGGTGCGTGCCCAGTTTGGCGGTTATTTATCGTCTAACGAGCCAGGTATCGAAGAAATGATCGAGAAAATCGCGATGGGTTACTTGAGCGATA